>DJEI01000027.1:0-15315 GCA_002431865.1 Lachnospiraceae bacterium UBA5902 | reverse complement strand
GGAACCAGACTCGACCATACACTTGGAAATCTGGGATTGCTTTATACATGTTATCAGGAGGGAATCTGCGCGGAAATTTTAGATCTGCACAACCGGATTTCTCTGATAAAAAAAGAAAAGATAGTTCGTGCAGAAAATCTGTATGGACCTTACATATCTTTACTGCCCTTTTCAGAATGTGTGAAGGGCATTACCCTCAAAGGTTTTAAATACAATGCAAATGGCCTGTCAATCAGAAAGGGAGAGACGATAGGACTTAGCAACGAATTAAGAGAGGAGGAAGGTCACATAACGATTGGAGATGGGTACCTGTTTCTTATGGAGACCAAAGATTAAATGTCAACATGGGTAATACTTGCATTTGTAATTTACATGATTTTCATGTTGGGAATCGGTATTATTACAGCTAGAAAAAACAAAAGCTCGGATGATTACTTCTTAGGAGGTAGAAACTTGGGAGGATGGGTGACAGCCCTCTCTGCGCAGGCATCCGACATGAGTGGATGGATGCTGATGGGACTTCCGGGCTGTGTCTATGCATTTGGTGCGAATCAGGCATGGATTGCAATCGGTCTTTTGATCGGTACGATTTTGAACTGGGTGATTGTTGCGGGCCGTCTGCGCCGCTATACGATCAAAGCAGGCAATGCGATGACGATTCCAGAGTATTTAAACAACCGGTTCCGCGATAAGCACAATATTCTGATCACGATTTCAGCGATTGTTATCGTCATCTTCTTCGTGGTATATTCTGCATCTGCGTTCGCATCTGGCGGAAAGTTGTTTGCATCTATTACGAAGCTTGATTATCATCAGGCACTGATTGTCGGTGCGGTCGTTATTCTGATCTATACATTCCTTGGTGGATTCCTTGCTGTCTGTACAACAGACTTTGTACAGGGCATGATGATGTTAGTGGGTGTATTGGCAGTTCCAATCTTAGTTGTGATCGTACTTGGAACTGGAAATATTGTACCAAACCTTGTAAACTCTGGATTGAATGTTGATGCAAAGGATTATCTGAATATCTTCATGCAGGATGGAAAGCCGATTTCTGGTATCAGTATTGCATCCCAGCTTGCATGGGGACTTGGTTACTGTGGTATGCCACATATCCTTGTGCGCTTCATGGCAGTCCGCGATGAGAAGGAGCTTGCAAAATCCAAGAAGGTAGCGATCGTGTGGGTGCTGATTTCACTTGTACTTGCCTGTGTGATTGGTGTGCTTGGACGTGCATATCTGTATCCAATGGTACTCTCCAACGAAGGAGCACAGTATGAGAATGTCTATATCGAGATGATCAAGAAACTGTTCATGTCAGAATACTCATTGCCATTTATTGGTGGTCTGCTGCTATGTGGTATCTTAGCTGCAATCATGTCAACCGCAGATTCCCAGCTTCTTGTATCGTCTTCCGCAGTTGCAAACGATCTTTTCAAGGGTGTGTTCTTCAAGAAGCTGAAAGATAAGCAGGTATTGTTTATTGCAAGAGCAACGGTATTTGCTGTTGCAATCATTGCAATCGTGATTGCATGGGATCCAAATTCATCTATCATGAATCTGGTCAGCGATGCATGGGCAGGACTTGGTAGTGCGTTTGGACCGGCAATTCTGATGTCGCTTTACTGGAAACGTATGAATCTGGCAGGTGCTGCAGCAGGTATGGCAAGTGGTGGACTGACGGTTATTATCTGGGATTACATTAAGTGCTGTACCCTGGATGGCGTTCATGTGACACCTGCAGCCTATACGGGTGTATATTCCCTGTTGGTTGGATTTATCGTAAGCCTTGTATTCATCGTCGCTGTATCACTTGCAACACCAAAGGCAAGCGATGAGATCATGCAGGAATTTGAAGATGTGAAAAATGGAAACATCAATGCATAAATAGAATAAAAAAGAAAATGCCGGATGCGAGCCGGCATTTTCTTTTTGTATCTTAAAAAGAGAGGATTTATGAAAAAACTATGGTTATAATATAAGTTATAATTATGAATAAATTATGACATAAGTTGAAAGTTTGTGTAAATAATCGGGCAAAGTGTAAAATTTAACAAGGAAAATCAGGAGAAAACAGGATATGCAGATAAAACTGATTGTGGTTGGAAACGTAAAAGAAACTTTTTATCAGAACAAAATAGAGGAATTTCAGAAGCAGATCAACAAAAAAATGCCAATACAGCTGATCTGTCTCAAGGATGAAAGCATTCCGAAGCAGACATCGGAGACATTGATCCGTAAGATCAAGGAGAAAGAGGGGGAGAAGATTTTAAGTCAGATCCAGAATACCGATTATGTGGCGGCTCTCTGCATTGATGGGAAGAAGATGGATAATTCCAAAATCAAAAAGAGTATTGCAACGGCGGAACAAAGAGGAAAAACAAGCATTGCATTTGTAATCGGGGGATCACTTGGATTGTCAGATGCGGTGGTGAAACGTGCGGATGATAAGATCAGCTTCTCCAATATGACATTTCCACATCAGTTGATGCGCGTGATGCTCATGGAGGTGCTGACAGAGACTATTTGTGGTAAGTAATGTGATTTAAGATTGTGTATGCACGGTAGAGCTGTTCGGTCAAAACGACTGTTGTTAGATCAATGGACATTGTAAATCCGGAAAGCGAGAATGGGGGGAGTTTTGCGGTATCCAGACTATAAACAGCTGCAGTATCTGCAAATGCCTCGTTCTGATCCGCAACAACAAACTCGATGCGGGAATAACCGGACAGACCAAGCTGTTCAATCTTTTCTGCAAATTCTTCTGATGAGATCGTATCAGTGCCGGGAACGATACGGAAGCAGGCAGACGAATTCTGCAGTTCTAATTTCGAAAAATCCTTGTAGTAGATACATTTCACACGACAAAAAGCGGAGAGACGTTTGATATACTCCGCAACCGCTTTCTCGTATTCCGTACCCAATTTCTTTTTTTCAATATGAATCAAAATTTCCATAGAAATATTATAACATACTTCTTTTCATATGTCCCTGGAAATGGTAAAATAAATATAATCGTGCATGGGACATACTGTGCTGGCATGGAATGAAAAAATATGCTGATAGAGGATAACGATGACAGATAAAAAGATTTTAGTGTTAGATATTGATGGAACACTTGTAAATTCAGAAAAAAAGATCACACCGGAGACATTGAAATATCTGAAACTGATACAGGAGCAGGGACATATTGTGACACTGGCATCAGGAAGACCATTTCCTGGGCTGAAACAGTATTCGGATGCTTTGGGGCTTGCGGAATATGGCGGCTATGCTTTAAGCTTTAACGGCGGCAAGGTGATTTCCTGTGCGACACAGGAAGTGATCTATATGAAGGCAATCCCGAACCGTTACGCGAAAATTCTCTACGAATTCGCGAAGGAACGCCACATTGGTATGGTCACATACAAGGACAATCAGGTGATTACCGGAACCGATACCGATGGGTATATGGAGTTTGAGGCACGGCTCAATCATATGGAATTATGTCAGGTGGATGACTTCCTTGCGTTTGTGGATTTTGATATGATTAAGTGTCTCATGACCGCTGAACCAGAAGTCGCAGAACAGTATGAGAAGGAGCTTGCAGCGCTGGTTTCGCCAGATCTGAATGTATTCCGTTCCGAACCATATTTCATTGAGATCACTGTGCAGGGCGTGGATAAGGCAGAATCCATCGCACGGCTTCTGGAGCATATTGGCATGAAGCGGGAACAGTGTATCTGTTGTGGAGATGGCTTCAACGACAAGACGATGGTGGAATACGCGGGCGTTGGCGTTGCTATGGGAAATGCACAACAGGTCGTCAAGGATGTTGCGGACTATGTGACAGCTTCCTGCGATGAAGATGGACTGGTAGAAGTAATTAAGAAGTTTGTATTGTAGAATGAAGGGCAGAAGATGAAGGAATATTTAATATCAACCAAAGCAGATACTTTGGCTGATCTGCGTGAAATTGTAAAACATTCTTATATTGAGGAATTAAGCATTGTGTATGCGGAGGATTTCTTTGAAAATCCGGCAGGTGTGATTGCGGCAATCAAAGAGCAGTTTACAGGAGAAACGATCGTTGTTAGAAGCTCCTCAAAAAGTGAGGATAATCTGGAGACAAGCAATGCCGGACACTTTGAGAGCGTGCTGGGGGTCGATGCATCGAAGGATGCAGCAATTACAGAGGCAATCGAGACAGTGTATCGTTCTTATGTGGAAGGGGATTTCACAGAGGAAGCGAAGCAGCTGCTGATTGAGGCAAACGAAGAGGTGCTGATCCAGAGACAGACGGATCATGTACGGATTTCAGGGGTTGTGTTCACGAGAGATATCATATACAACCGTCCGTATTATATGGTGACATATGATGATAACGGAAGCACGGATTCCGTGACAAGTGGTGTCCGAGGGAAGACAAAATGGATTGCAAAAAATGCATCCAGAGAGTTCCTGGAATATGAATTTGTAGATCTGTTGACGGCAGTCAGGGAGATCGAACGGATTTATGAATATGTTTCCGCGCTCGATATCGAATTTGCAATTCTGGAGGATGGAACGGTTGTGATTTTCCAGGTGCGTCCACTGGTGGCAGCACTGAAGATCATTGCACCGATGACAGACCGGGAATTCAAGGACACAAAGGCACTTGCAAAGTGCAAGTATCTTGATACATTCCATATTCTTTCTGATATGGCATTCTGGAATCCGGCAGAGATTATCGGCAGCAATCCAAGACCACTTGATTATTCCCTGTACCGGGAACTGATCACAGCCCATATCTGGTCTGCAGGATTACAGCCACTCGGCTATCAGCCGGTACGTGGAGAACTGATGCAGAAGGTCGGCAATAAGCCGTATATATCAGTGAATTATACGTTTGATGGACTGACACCTGCGGGATTGCCGGAGGATCTGTGCTATAAGCTGAATCAGTATTATGAGCAGAAATTAAGACAGGATAAGACAGCACATGATAAGATTGAATTTGAAATTATATTCAACACCTATGACTTTATGACAGATACCCGCCTGAAGGAGCTTGCGGAATATGGCTTTGATGATGTCGAGATTTCCCAGCTTCGAAATGCGCTGTTTGAGATTGCAAAGCAGACGTTAGAGCATTACGACGAAATTTGCGAGGAAGATCTTCGCTCGCTGGGGCAGCTTACCGAGCTGCGGCATGAACTTCGGAAGCATACACCGCTTGCGGAGACAAATGTCATGAAGCTGTACAGCTACATTGACGAGTTACTGGATTCGATCAAGGACCATGGTACACCACAGTTTACGAGACAGGCGCGTTGTGCATTTATGGCGCGGAGCTTTTGCAGGACGCTGGTGGAAAAAGGATATTTTACGAAGCAGGAGATGGATGATTTCATGTTGTCAATTCCGACGGTTGCTTCGGAATTTGAACGCGATTTTGATTTATACAGTCATGGCAAGCTGAGCCGGGATGACTTCAATCATCTATATGGACATTTAAGGCTTGGCACCTATGATATCCGTTCAGACAGCTACCGGAACATTTATTTTGATGTTGCATCTGCGAATCTGACTGGAAACAATAAGGTAAAGCAGGAGGCAAAAAGCCTCAATCTGGAACGGCTGCAGGTTGCTTTGGATGAAGCAGGCATTCCGGTTTCCCCGGAGAAATTCATTGAGTTTATCAAGAAAGCAACACAGAACCGGGAGTATTTTAAGTTTGAATTTACGAAGTCGTTGTCGCTGATGCTGGATGTAATCGTCAAGCTTGGCGAGGTGATGGCGATTGCCAGAGAAGATATGTCATATCTGGAGATTCAGGATCTCTTAAGCTATCACAGCCGCGATTCTTATATTCAGACGATTGAGACACGGCGTCGGTTTTACCATGTGAATTCGTATCTTGTATTACCGGAGGTTATCTTCGATGTCGGGGATATTGATGTTATTGATATCGACGAGGCAAGACCAAATTTCATCACGAATAAGGTTGTGGAGGCACCGATCGTCAATCTTGATGAGGATCATGATTCTGACATTACTGGCAAAATCGTGGTGCTTACGAAAGCAGATCCGGGATATGACTGGATCTTCGCGAAGGATATTGCAGGCTTTGTGACCAAATATGGCGGTGCAGCATCCCATATGGCAATCCGCTGTGCAGAGTTTGGAATTCCGGCAGCCATTGGCTGTGGAGAGAAGATATACCAGCGTATCCACCGGATGCAGATTATGTGTCTTGATTGCGAAAATGGAAGAATTACGGAAAAGCAGAGTCAATAAATTGATTTCGAGGTAGGCATGGTGTATAATGAATCGATGAGACAAGGAGGAAGTCTACATGGGATTTTTTAAAGATTTCAAGCGCGATTTCGCGCAGGCAGTCAATGAGCTGATGCCGGACAAGGATGAACTTGGTGCGGAATACGATGATGAAGATATGGTAAACACCTTTGATGAAAATGATCAGATGGAGGTTGCACCGGAAGATCTGCTGGAGAATCTGGATGAGATCCGGATTGATAGACCGGAACCGGAGATGCCGGAGACATCTGAGAATCTGGAACATTTCTCAAATGTAGAGACAACGGAGAAAGATAAGACATCAGATGAGACTTCTGTGTTTGATACCGTGCCAGAGGCAGAGGTGATTCAGGATGAACTGGAAATGGAACCGGAGCCATTCTCAGAGGATGAGCTGGAACCAAAACCAGATACCGAATATCTGCAGGCAGAGACGGTAACAGAGGTTGGTGCAGAGATAAAGGAAGATACCGCGGATGAGACAGATGAGTTAAAGGCACTGGATGCACTTGATGAAGAAAATATGCTGGAGCATACGGAGGAGGCACTTCTGACAGAACCGGAGACGGAGACAAAGCAGGAAGAACTGCAGAACTTCCTGACTGCGGATCTGGAGAAGGCTGTGGAGGATACATTAGCGAAGCAGGCAGAGGAAGAGAAGCAGATGGAAAACGAACGCGTACAGGAGGATGCAGCGAAGGAGACAACCATGGATACAGCGGCAGTTGAAAAGACAGATGTCGGTTCTCTCGTAGAAGCAGATACAACCTATATTACAAAGACGACAGTTATCAATGGGGATTTGCAGAACGACGGCTGTATTGATTTGATCGGAACGGTAAACGGCGCGGTAAGCTGTGATGGAAAGCTGATCGTAGGTGGTTCAATCACTGGAGATGTACAGGTCGGCGAACTGTACGCGAATGCTGCAAGAATCGAGGGTGATGTACATGTCGTGGATGCAGCAAAGATTGGTGTGGGAACGGTCGTTGTCGGAAATGTATTTGCCGGTTCTGCTGTGATCGCAGGCGCTGTCAAGGGCGATATCGATGTACAGGGATCGGTGATCGTGGATTCGACCGCGGTAATTATGGGAAATATAAAATCAAGATCCGTACAGATCAACAATGGTGCTGTGATCGAGGGAATGTGTTCCCAGTGCTATTCGGAGATTGATGTAAAGAGCTTTTTTGAATAAAAGGAAGAGGAGTATCAAACGATGAAGATGGACAGAATTTTATTGAAGCTTTCAGGAGAAGCACTTGCCGGAGAAAAGCATACCGGATTTGATGAGACAGTTGTCCGTGACGTGGCAAAGCAGGTAAAGGCAATCTGCGACAAAAAGATTCAGGTAAGTATTGTAATTGGCGGTGGAAATTTCTGGAGAGGCAGAACATCTGACAACATGGATCGTGTGAAGGCAGACCAGATTGGTATGCTGGCAACTGTGATGAACTGTATTTATGCAGCGGATGCGATGCGTGCAGAGGGATTGAAGACACACATCATGACACCGTTTGCCTGTGGAAGCATGACAGAGCTTTTTAACAAGGACAAGGCAATCGAGTATCTGGAGAACGGAGAGGTCGTATTTTTCGCAGGCGGAACCGGACACCCATATTTCTCAACGGATACAGCAACCGTGCTTATGGCAATCGAGGTAGAGGCAGATGTGATTCTTTCTGCCAAGGCAATCGACGGTGTGTATGACAGCGATCCAAAGACAAATCCGAACGCAAAGAAATATGACACAATGCCAATCTCTGAGATCGTGGACAAGAAGCTTGGCGTGATCGATCTTGCAGCCGCTGTGCTTGCAATGGAGAATAAGATGCCGATGATGTTATTCGGCCTGAATGATACAAACAGTATTGAGAAGGCTGTGACTGGCGGATTTACCGGAACAACCGTGACAGTAGAGTAAGTGTGTGTTATATGTCGGGAAGACAGGACGATAGAAAAGTATATTATTTTTGGAGGAAGAAAAATGTTAGCACAGTATGAAGAGAAGATGAAGAAGACAATTGAGAGTCTGGAGAAGGAATACAGCACAATCCGTGCCGGACGTGCGAATCCACATATTCTGGATCGTATCACAGTACTTTATTATGGAGCCCCTACACCATTGCAGCAGGTGGCAAATATCACAGTTCCAGAAGCAAGAACGATTATGATCTCACCTTGGGAGTCAAGCCTGATCAAAGAGATTGAGAAAGCAATTGTATGTTCTGACCTCGGTATCAATCCAAACAACGATGGTAAGAACATCATTATCAACTTCCCGGAGCTGACAGAGGATCGAAGAAAAGAGCTGGCAAAGGACGTTAAGAAGAAGGGTGAGAATGCCAAGGTTGCCATCCGTAACATCCGTCGTGATGCAAATGATGCCTTGAAGAAGGCAAACAAGGCAGCAGAGATGTCTGACGATGAGCTGAAAGGAAACGAAGAGAAGGTTCAGAAGATGACAGACAAGTATGTGGCACAGGTAGATCAGGAGATCGAGACAAAGACAAAGGAAATCATGACAGTATAAGCTATGAAGAAAATCATTGATGGAGAAGAATTGGAAATACCTACCCATGTGGCGATCATCATGGATGGAAATGGCAGATGGGCAAAGAAACGTCTGCTTCCGCGGAACATGGGACACAGACAGGGTGCGAAGGTGTTGGAACAGATCTGCCGGGATGCAGCGGATCTGGGAATCCGGTATCTGACGGTGTATGCATTTTCCACGGAGAACTGGAAACGTTCGACGGAGGAAGTGACTGGCATTATGAATCTGCTTCGCAGCTATCTGTCGAACTGTGTGGAGCGTGCATCAAAGGATGGACTGCGTATCCGTGTGATCGGAGACCGGAGTGCACTGGATGCAGATATTATGGAGATGCTTGAACATGCAGAGCGTGAGACAGCGAAGTTTGACAAGCTGGATTTTACGATCGCGTTAAATTATGGTGGCAGGGATGAACTGCGCCGGACGATGACGAAGCTTGCAAAAGAGGTACAGGAAGGAACACTCGCACCGGAAGCAATCACGGAGGATGTGATATCGAAGCATCTGGATACAGCAGAACTCCCGGATCCGGATCTGCTGATCCGTACAAGCGGCGAACTGCGGTTATCGAATTATCTGATCTGGCAGCTTGCCTATGCAGAATTCTATTTCACAGATACCTTGTGGCCGGATTTTGACAAGGAATCATTGAAAGAGGCAATCCGGTATTACAACGGTAGAGAGCGAAGATTTGGTGGAGTAAAATAAACTATGTTTAAAACACGTTTTATCAGTGGGGCAGTATTAACGCTGCTCACAATTGGAATTTTATATCTGGGTGGTTATGTAACCGGCGTGGCGGTTATGCTTTTGAGTTTGGGCGGAGTGTTCGAGCTGATGCGCGTCTATAAGCAGGAGAAATCTGCGATGGCAGTGCTTGCTTATCTGATGACGATCGCGTATTATTGCTTCTTATTCTTCCATTTGGAGAAATACCTGCTGCCACTCATGATTCTGTATGTATTATTGGTATTGGCTGTTTATGTAGTCACATATCCGAAGTACACGGACAAAGATGCGATGGCTGCAATCTTAGCATTTTTCTATGTTTCATTGCTGCTGTCCTTCCTGTATCAGGTTCGTATCTTAAAGTACGGTGGTGCTTTGGTTGTGATGGTATATATCTGTTCCTGGATCAATGATACATTTGCTTACTGTGTTGGGGTGAAGTTTGGAAAGCATAAGATGTCACCGAAACTCAGTCCGAAGAAGAGCGTGGAAGGTTTGCTTGGCGGTATTTTTGGTTCTGCATTGATTGGCGCATTGTATGGAATATTCTTCAATGCAAAAGTATATGAATTAACAAATACACCGCTGATCTTTGCAGTGGCAGGTGCTGTAGGAGCCGGATTTGCGGTGATTGGAGATCTGACAGCATCCGCCATCAAGCGAAATAATGACATTAAGGATTACGGAAAGCTGATTCCGGGACATGGCGGTATCATGGATCGGTTTGACAGCATTATCTTTACAGCACCAATCGTATATTATTGCTTTTCAATTATGATTGGAAACTTAGGAGGCGCAATGTGAGAACAATCGCGATTATTGGCTCGACCGGTTCGATTGGTACACAGACGCTCGACGTCGTGCGTGCCAATGCAGATATCCGTATCGGAGCCTTAGCAGCAGGAAATAATATAGAATTACTGGAAAAACAGGTGCGGGAATTCAAACCAGCACTCGTAAGTGTACAAAGCAAAGACAAGGCAGATGCGTTACGGATTGCCTTGTCTGATTTTAATTGTAAGATCGTTTATGGTATGGATGGACTGATTGAGGTCGCTGCATATGAACCAGCTGAGCTTGTCGTGACAGCAATCGTTGGTATGATCGGAATCCGTCCGACGATCGAGGCAATCAAGGGGGGAAAAGATATCGCACTCGCAAACAAGGAGACACTGGTAACTGCCGGACATCTGATCATGAAGCTGGCAGAGGAATACCATGTCCGGATTCTGCCGGTAGACAGTGAGCATTCTGCAATATTCCAGTGCCTGCACGGGGAAAGAGAAAACAAGATAGCAAAGCTTCTGATTACAGCATCAGGCGGACCATTCCTCGGAAAGACAAGAGACGAGTTAAAGGATGTCACAGTGGAGGATGCACTCAAGCACCCGAACTGGTCTATGGGAAGAAAGATTACAATTGATTCTGCAACGTTGGTAAACAAAGGCCTGGAGGTTATTGAAGCACGCTGGCTGTTTGATGTGATGCCGGAGGATATCGAGGTTGTTGTACAGCCGCAGAGCATCATTCATTCGATGGTGGAATTTGAGGATGGTGCGATCAAGGCACAGCTTGGAACTGCAGATATGCGCCTGCCAATCCAGTATGCGCTTTATTATCCAGAGCGTAGATATCTGGCTGGTGACCGTCTGGACTTTTCGAAGATTACCGGAATCATCACAAGCAAACCAGACAGAGAGACGTTCAAGGGACTGGATTTTGCATATCAGGCAATCAAGACTGGCGGTTCTATGCCGACAGTACTCAATGCCGCAAATGAATGTGCGGTTGCAAAGTTCCTGCACAAGGACATAAAATTTTTACAAATCTATGATATAATTGAAGCCTGTATGGGGGAGCATAAGACCATTGCGAATCCGACACTTGAAGAGATTCTGGAGACGGAACGATGGGTATATGACTATATTGTACGGCAATTCGGTTGATAGAGTTTCGATGTAAAAGGAGATTGTATGAACATTATTCTGATTATATTAGTGTTTGGCGTGATCGTTTTTTTTCACGAGTTCGGACACTTTATTGTTGCAAAGATGAATAAGATCGCTGTTATGGAGTTTTCTATAGGTATGGGACCGGCTATTTTCTCGATACAGAAAAAGGAGACGAAATATTCCCTGCGTTTACTGCCAATCGGTGGATACTGCATGATGATGGGGGAAGATGGCGAGAGTGAAGATGAGAATGCGTTTAACAATAAACCATTGCTGGCACGGATTCTGGTGATTGCGGCAGGACCTGTGTTTAACTTCATTCTGGCATTTGTTTTTTCGATTGTATTGATTCATTTTACAGGCTGTGATCCTGCCAGACTTACAACCGTGGTAGAACATTCTGCGGCAGAGGATGCTGGAATTGTTGTTGGAGATACAGTGACAGCGATTAATGGCAAGAAGATTTATAATTATCGTGAGATTTTACTCTATATGCAGGCAGAGAACCCGTCCAAGCCGGTAACACTTTCGATTGAGCATGCAGATGGTTCAAAGGAATCGGTTGTTGTAACACCAAAGGTGGACAATGAAGGAAATTATAAACTTGGAGTTGCTGGAGGTTATGTTGCGTCCACTGGATTTGGAAATGATATCAAATATGCAGGTCTGGAGCTTCGATATTGGGTGAAAGCGACAGTAACCGGACTTCGGATGATTGTGACTGGCGGCGTGAAAAATGGAGATATCATGGGACCCGTTGGCGTTGGAAGTGCCATGAACGAAGTGATTGAAGAGGCGAAGGATATCAGCACAACGCGGAAAGAGGCAGTAATCAATGTGATATTAAATCTCTTGAACTGGAGCATTTTGCTGAGTGTGAATCTGGGTATCATGAACCTGCTTCCGATTCCGGCACTAGATGGCGGCAGACTGTTGTTCCTGTTCATTGAGGCAATCCGTAGAAAGAAAATTCCGCAGGAGAAGGAAGCAATTGTGAACTTCATCGGATTTGCGTTACTTATGGTGCTGATGGTTGTAGTATTCTTTAATGATATTAAGAATGCATTTTTCTAAAAGGTTAGAAAAGGGGTTGTGATTATGAGATACGGAACGAAAAAAACACTTCCACACAGAGATACGACAAGAATGATAAATATTGGCGGTGTCGTGATCGGTGGTGGCAATCCGATTGCAATTCAGTCTATGACAAATACAGAGACATCCGATGTAGACGCAACCGTGACACAGATTCTGGAGCTGGAGAAGGCAGGGTGTCAGATTATCCGTTCCACAGCGAATACGGAGGCAGCTGCAAAGGCGTTTGATAAGATTAAAGAACAGATTCATATTCCAATCGTAGCAGACATTCATTTTGATTATCGGCTGGCGATACTTGCGATGGAATATGGTGCAGATAAGATTCGGATCAATCCGGGAAATATAGGCGGAGAAGAGAATCTGAAGAAGGTTGTAAAGGTAGCGAAAGAGCGGAATATTCCGATTCGTGTCGGCGTGAATTCCGGTTCCTTAGAGCGGAATCTGGTTGAAAAATATGGTGGCGTGACAGCGGAAGGTATCGTGGAGTCTGCACTCGATAAGGTACGGATGATTGAGGAATGTGATTACGATAACCTTGTGATCAGTATCAAAAGCTCCGATGTTATGATGTGTGTACATGCACATGAGTTGATCGCAGAACAGACGAATTATCCCTTGCATGTCGGCATTACAGAGGCAGGAACCGTTTATCGTGGTAATATCAAGTCCGCAGTAGGACTCGGTTTGATCTTAGGACAGGGAATCGGCGATACGATGCGTGTATCCTTGACGGGAGATCCGGTTGAAGAGATCACATCGGCAAAGCTGATCCTGCGGACGTTAGGGTTGCGCAAGGATGGAATCGAGCTTGTGTCCTGTCCGACCTGTGGCAGAACGAAAATCGACCTGATTGGACTTGCAAATGATGTAGAGAAACTGATTGCCGGCTATGACCATCTGTCAATCAAGGTTGCTGTGATGGGCTGTGCGGTAAATGGACCTGGTGAGGCACGGGAAGCGGATCTTGGTATTGCAGGCGGAAATGGAGAGGGACTTCTGATGAAGCACGGTGAGATCATTAAGAAGGTTCCACAGGAGAATCTGCTTGCAGCACTGAAGTACGAGCTGGAACACTGGGAAGAGGAGTAAAAACGTGGATAACAAAACATTTTGTAATGTATTTCCGGCTTTTAAGGGTGGAGCGGAGCTTGACGCCCTTTTTTCGGATACGCAGGTGGAGAGTATCAAAACCTACGAGACAAAAAAGCAGATGATTGTTACGCTGCAAAGTGACCACCTGATTCCATATCATATGATTACCCGTATGGAAGCATTGTTGACACAGCATGCATATCATATGGGAGGTGCAGGAAAGAAGATACAGATATTTATGAGGTATCAGCTTTCCGAACAGTATGATGTCAGACAGATCGCTGAAAACTATAAGGAAAGTCTGTTAGAGGAGCTGCGCGGGATCAGCCGGATTGCATTTCGGCTGATGAGCCGGGCGGACTGGTATTATAACGAGGATGTGATCAGTATTGCGGTGGAACATTCCTCGGTTGCAAAGGAACATGAAAAGCTGATACGGGATTTCCTCGTATCTTATTTCCGTGATCATTTTGGAAAAGAAATCGAAGTTGGATTCAGCTATACCTTAGAGCAGAAGACAAAGCTGCGGCAGGCAAATGCCCTGCGCTTACAGCAGGAGCTTCGTACGATCGAGGAGAAAAATGCAGAATTACAGGCGGCAAAAGCTGCTTCTGATGATTCGGAAAAAGAGAAAAATACAGAAGATAAAAAGGCTGCCAAGAATCAAAACAAACAGGCAGAAGCAAAAACGACTGCAAAGACAGATGCACCGAAGTCTCCACAGCCATCCGCATCCAGTGCAAAACCAGCGGCTGCAGCAGGCAAGTCCTATGGCGCAGGTGCCAGACCGGATCGCAAATTCTCTGGAAAAGGCGATTATGGAAGCTATCGTAAACAGCAATCACAGGACCCGGATGTATTCTATGGCAGAAACTGTGATGCGGATATCGTCAAGATCGAGGCACTTGAAGAGGGTACCGGAGAATGCTGTATTCATGGACAGGTAATCGCGTTGGAGGATCGTGAGCTGCGGAGTGGAAAGTTTATCATCACAGGTGCGATCACCGATTTTACAGATACGATCATGTTCAAGCTGTTTGTGTCACCGGATGACCGGGGATCGCTGCTGGATGAACTGCAGAAAGGCAAGTTCTATATTATCAAGGGTGTGCCGATGTATGACAGTTATAGCAAGGAAATCACTTTTTCTTCTGTTGCCGGAATCAAGCCAGCAAATGATTTCCGGGAGAAACGGATGGATAATGCGCTTGAAAAGCGTGTAGAACTGCATCTGCATACCGTTATGAGCGAGATGGACAGTGTGGTTGGTATTGAAAAGGTCATTGCCCGTGCAAAAGAATGGGGCATGAAAGCGCTCGCCATCACCGATCATGGTGTTGTACAGGCATTCCCGATTGCGAACCACCAGCTCAAAAAAGGTGAGGACTTTAAGATCATCTATGGTGTAGAGGGCTATTTTGTCGATGATGTAAAAGGCCTGATTCAGAACGAAAAAGGACAGAAGATTGATTCGGAATATGTGGTATTTGATATAGAAACGACGGGTTTAAGTCCGACCAATAACCGTATCATCGAGATTGGAGCTGTGCGGATCAAGGGTGGACGGATACAGGATACATTCTCTGAATTTGTCAATCCAGAGGTGCC
>DJEI01000046.1:1123-18693 GCA_002431865.1 Lachnospiraceae bacterium UBA5902 | reverse complement strand
TTTTGGCGTTTCGCAAACGCCTAGTGTATATTTAATGAAAAAGGAGATTAGACACATGAATGAGATTACGATGCAGTTAGTTGCAGACAAATATATCAAGATGGCACTGGAGGAGGATATCAACAGTGAGGATATCAGCACAAATGCCGTGATGCCGGAGTATAAGAAGGGCGAGGTTACACTGCTTGCGAAACAGGACGGAATCATCGCCGGATTGCAGGTGTTTAAGCGTGTATTCACGATATTGGATCCGAATACGGAAGTGATCTTCGCTGAGAAGGATGGAAAACAGATCAAGGATGGTGATACTGTGACAAACGGGCAGGTGCTTGCAACGGTTGTCGGCGATATCCGCGTGCTGTTGTCCGGCGAGCGTACAGCTCTGAATTATCTGCAACGCATGAGTGGTATCGCAACGTATACGAATCATGCTGCTGCACTTTTGAAAGGAACGAATACCAAGCTGCTTGACACTAGAAAGACAACCCCTTGCATGCGTATCTTCGAGAAATATGCCGTTCGTGCAGGCGGGGGAAATAATCACAGATACAATCTGTCGGACGCTGTTATGCTGAAGGATAATCACATTGATGCCGCAGGCGGTGTGGCAAAAGCAGTTCAGATGGCAAGAGATTATGCATCATTTGTCTGCAAGATTGAGGTGGAAACCGAGAATCTGGATATGGTCAGAGAAGCGGTAGAAGCAGGTGCCGATATCATCATGTTGGATAACATGTCACCAGAACTGATGGCAGAAGCAATCAAGATTATTGATGGACGTGCCAAGACAGAATGCTCCGGAAATATCACAAAAGAAAATATCGAGACGATCACGAAGCTTGGTGTCGATTATGTATCCAGCGGCGCGCTGACACATTCAGCTCCAATCTTAGATATCAGTCTGAAGCATCTGCATCCGATTGACTAATTCAATAAGGAGGAAAAGCAGATGGAGCAGACAATTATATCCGGAAATGAGCGTAGAGAGAAGCTGCTTGCATTGTTACTGCGTTCCGATGATCCGTTATCGGGCGGAAAAATCGGAGATATCTACCATGTCAGCCGCCAGGTTGTTGTACAGGATATCGCATTGCTCCGTTCCAAAGGGCATTCGATCTTATCTACCCCCCGCGGTTATGTGTACGAAAAGGATGCAGGCAGTCAGAATTGCCGGCGGATCGTAAAGGTCTGTCATACTGACGACCAGGCGGAAGAAGAATTAAGCACAATCGTCGATTTGGGTGGAATCGTCTTAGATGTCATGGTCAATCACCGCACCTACGGCAAAGTTACCGCACCACTGAACATCAAGAGCCGCCGCGATGTCCGCAAGTTCGTCGAAGACCTGAAGGAGAGCAAATCTTCCCTTTTATCGAACACGACATCCGGCTATCATTTCCACACGATTGAAGCCGAGAGTGAAGATATCCTCGACGAAATCGAAGAAGCCCTGAAAGAAAAACACTTTCTCGTCGACTTCCTCGATTACGAAACCACCTTCAAGCAATAATCCCAAGGGAAAATTTTTGAGGTAATTATACACGAAGAAATATTCCTTCGTGTATTTACAGCTATATACTCGAATATATTTTTACTACACTTATAACCACAATAAAATTTCAAATGTAATATTTCCAAATACACATCTATATGTTAAAATAAAGAACGTGTAAATTTTATATGAATGTAAATTACAAATTGTGTCCTTCTAAGTGTAGATTGTGTTATTTGTAATTGCTAATTTAATCGCAGACCATTGGAACACGCTGGTACTTAATAAACGACAACTTGTTGACGCGAATTTAGTACCACTGCGTGTGGAAGTGAGCGAGGAGCCATCCATGGAACGAAGTTCCATTTAGGATGGATGGCGACGACTTATCACAGAGCGTAGCGATGTGATGTTACCCGAGCGCGTCTGCAAGCAATTATATAATTACAGACAATACTTAATAACGTATGGGATACAATTCGCGAATCACGCAATTAAAATCAGGAGGATAATTACAATGGCAAAAATTCAGATGAAGACTCCACTGGTAGAGATGGACGGAGACGAGATGACACGAATTCTTTGGAAGATTATCAAGGATGAATTGATCTACCCATTTATCGACTTAAAGTCCGAGTATTACGACCTTGGTCTGGAGTACAGAAACGAGACAAACGATAAGGTTACTTTTGATTCTGCATACGCAACACAGAAGTATGGTGTCGCAGTCAAGTGTGCAACGATCACACCAAACGCTGCCCGTATGACAGAGTACAACCTGAAGGAAATGTGGAAGAGTCCAAACGGAACGATCCGTGCGATCTTAGATGGAACCGTATTCCGTGCACCAATCGTTGTCAAGGGAATTGAGCCATGTGTAAAGAACTGGAAGAAACCTATCACAATCGCAAGACATGCGTATGGAGATGTATATAAGAGCGTAGAGATCGATGTGCCGGGTGCTGGTACAGCAGAGCTTGTATTTACAGGCGAGGACGGACAGGTAATCAAGGAGACAATCCACAAGTTTGATGGTCCGGGTGTGATTCAGGGACAGCATAACATCGACAAATCCATCGAGAGCTTTGCAAGAAGCTGCTTTAACTATGCACTTGATACAAAGCAGACATTGTGGTTTGCAACAAAGGATACAATCTCCAAGAAATACGACCATACATTTAAGGATATCTTCCAGGAGATCTTCGATAACGAATATAAAGAGAAGTTTGACGCTGCTGGCATCGAATATTTCTATACTCTGATTGATGATGCAGTTGCCCGTGTTATGAAGTCTGAGGGAGGATTCATCTGGGCTTGTAAGAACTACGATGGCGATGTTATGAGTGATATGATCTCATCTGCATTTGGTTCACTTGCCATGATGACATCGGTACTTGTTTCTCCAGATGGAAAATACGAGTACGAGGCAGCACACGGAACCGTTCAGAGACATTACTACAAGCACTTAAAGGGTGAGGAGACATCAACAAACTCTGTTGCAACGATCTTCGCATGGACTGGTGCTTTGAGAAAGCGTGGTGAGCTTGACAATATTCCGGAGCTGATGGAATTTGCAGACAAGCTTGAGCAGGCAACGATTAAGACAATCGAAGATGGCAAGATGACAAAGGATCTTGCTCTTATTACAACGATGAAGGATGTCACTGTATTGAACAGCGAGAACTTCATCAAAGCAATCCGTGAAACACTTGAGGGAATGTTAGCTTAATGAATATATGGGATGTTCTGAAAATTGAACAGACGAAGGATAAAGACGCATTGAAGAAAGCCTATCGAATGCGTCTTTCTTCTGTCAATCCGGAAGATGATCCGAAAGGGTTTATGGAACTTCGGAAAGCCTATGAGGAGGCTGTGCACCTTGCCGATCAGACGGAGGAGGAATTCAACACTGCCGTTCCAGACACGCCAGAGCAGCAAATGCTTGCTTCATTGGAGGCTCTCTATGATGATTATACTCGCCGTATCAATCCGGATGAATGGCTTTCGCTCTTTAATTCTGATTATTTTGTATCGCTCGACACAAGTGAGGATGCATTGCATGGCCTGCTGCGGTTTCTGATGAATCATGTGCTGGTTCCGAAAAAGATATGGAAATGCATCGTCGGATATTTTGATCTTGAAGGACGCCGAAGCGAGCTTTCAGAACAGTTCCCGGAAAATTATCTGGACTATATTACGAACAATGTGACCTATGAGGATATCATCAATTATGAGGCGTTTGAGCATGCAGATATCACAACCTCTGCAACGATTGATGCCTATATCCGTGATTACATTGAATTAGATCGCATGGTTCGCAGTCAGAAGCTAAAAGATGCCGAAGAAAAAATCCGGCAGATGAAGGAAAAATATTATATTACAAATGTATATATACAGCTGGAGGAGATGCGTATCCGTCTGCAGACCTGCCGTCTGGGGTTTTCTAAATATATTCAGACATCCATGACGGAAGAAGAACGGAAAACACAGGATTTAGATGCATTATATGCCGAACGGTACGCTTCCGCATTTTCAGCGATTCGTACAGAAGCGGAAGAAATTTCTGCAAGATATCCAGAAGATATTACACTGCTTCATTTTTGCGGGGATGTCTGTATCCTGAACAACGATCTGGAACAGGCAGAACAGTATTTCAACCGTTCGAAGGAATTGGAGCCACAGAATTATCTTATGCGAGCCAAGCAGGCAGAACTTGCATTTCGCAAGGGAGATTATAAAGCCGCCAGAGATGGCTATATGGATCTGCTCAAGGAAAATCATTATGATGACTCTGTCCGCATCGGTATGGTGCGTGCCAATCAGATGATGATTCAGGAAAATCTGGAAAAGTTAAAGAAAAATCCGGATGATATTCAGGCAAAGATAGATGTTGGCTGGAGCTATTACCAAAGCTATCAGTTTCAGGAAGCAATCGCCTTTCTGACCAAATTCCAGTCAGAAGGGGATCGGAAATTTGAATACTATAATGTTCTTGGACGTTGTTATCTTGGCGTTCATGATTATGAGCATGCCAGACAATGTTTCCTTGTCTGGAAGAATCTGATTGAACAGCTCCCAGAGGAAGATACAAGTGCAGAGACGGAGAAAAAACGTGTTCGATATCCGTATGTGAATTTCCTGATTGCCGATTGTTATATGAAGACAGAGGATTACGAGAATGCCAGACGTCATCTGGATATCGCATTATCCCAAGATCATGAGGAAATCATCCTTTCGTATGAGGCAGATTGTGAACTAAAGTTCCTGACCGGTCAATATGCGGATTGTCTGCGCGCCTGTGAGCGCCTGTTAGAACGGGATCCACACGACTATGTGGCATATCTGTTCAAAGCAAAAGCCTGCAAGTCGATGAATTATATACAGGAAGCTTATAACGCCTGCGAACAGGCAATCAATCTGTATCCGTATCTGTCTCAGCCATATGCGTTAGAGGCAAGCTTATTTATCCGCGCACAGCAATACGAACAGGCGCAGGAGACGATCAAACGGTTTGATGCATTTGAGAATGAGAGTGACAGTATTGATTACTATAGGGCACGTCTTTCTATGTTAGATAATAAGATTGATCTGGCAATCCGGCAGCTCGCAGCAATTGTCAGTCGTTCAGATGGCAAGACAACCGATATGGAGCATTTTGAGGATGTCCATATGCTGTTAGCGCTTTGTTACCGCTACAAGGGCATGTATGATAAAGCACTTGAGCAGTTCGAGCAGGTAAAGAAACAAAACACACAATATCCATTGATTGATATGTATATAGGTTCTTCCTATGCAAAACTTGGAAAAATCGAACAGGCATTGGAGGCATTTGGTACACAGCTTGCAATACAGGCAACCGCGCAGGTTTACAATGAGCGGGCGATCGTATACGGTCTGATGGGTGAATACAAAAAGGCTGTTCGGGATTATCAGGCTGCATTACAGTTAGAACCAGACAATTATTTTGCATATCTGCGAATTGGGATGATACAGGAGCTTCATAAAAGCTATAAAGCTGCTGCTGATGCATACCGAAAAGCATATGAAGTTTCTGAAACCGACACCGAACAGCACAGAGAGAGCTTGCAGAGTTTAGCACGTATCTATCAGTGTATGAACTGGTTTTCTGAAAGCCGGCAGCTCTATGCCGATTATAAAAAGCAATATGAATGGAATGCAGATATCGTCTACGATTATGCCGTACTGCTTGTGCGGATGGATGCATCAAAGGATGCGATTGCAGAGCTGCTTCCTTTCGTGGATGATTCTGCCTGTGCAAGAAAATTACTCGATATCTACGGAGATGCCGGCTTTATTGATCTGGCACACGAAACCTTTGAATATATCATAAGCAAAGATCCAGAGGATCACCGGGTGTATGGTGCAATGGGGGATATCTTCCGTGAACACGCCATGTATGCGGATGCGAAGCCATTATATGAGCGGGCGATTGCGCTTGACACAAACAAAGAAGCCAATTATTATAGTGAATGGCTGGAATGTATGATCCAGCTAAAGGAATTGCGAAGCTTCAAGAAGAACAGTGCGATAGCAAGTGCGGCTGCCGCTTATCCAAAGGATCAGATCCAGACACCGCCACAGTATATCAAGATGGCACGTTTTGCACGGCTTTCTAAAAACTACAAAGAATGTAAAGACTGGTTAGAGCAGGGACTGCATGCCCGTCGTTGTCGCGGCTGTTTCTATGGTGTCTGTCACCGGATCTTATATGAGAAAGCATTGCTGTATGAGCAACAGCGCAATTATGCGATGGCACGCAGTATGTACGAGGAAGCAATCCGTGTCTGTGGACAGAATGCTTTCTATGAGGCATGTCTGAAGCGGATTGAAGATAAAAAATAAGAAATTAGGATTAGAAATGATAGTAGGAATTGATTTAGGAACGACAAACAGTTTAATTGCATATTTTGATGGCGACCATGCAAAGGTCATTCCGAACCGTCTGGGAGAAAATCTGACTCCTTCGGTTGTAAGCGTGGATGAGGAAGGAATTGTCTATGTCGGTAAGACAGCAAAAGAACGAAAGATGTTGTATCCAAACCAGACAGCAGATGTGTTCAAGCGGAACATGGGAAGTTCCAAAGTATTTACCCTTGGAACCCGTAAATTCTCTGCAGAAGAGCTTTCCGGTCTTGTCTTAAAATCCCTGAAGGAAGATGCAGAGCATTATCTTGGCTGTACAATTGAGGAGGCAGTCATCAGTGTTCCGGCATATTTCAACGATGCACAGAGAAAGGCAACAAAGAAGGCAGGAGAGCTTGCCGGATTTGTGGTGGAGCGTATTGTCAGTGAACCAACCGCTGCAGCGATCGCTTATGGTTTGGATAAGAAAAATGCAGACACGAAATTCCTTGTATTTGACTTAGGCGGTGGTACATTTGATGTATCAATCCTAGAGCTTTATCAGAATATTATGGAAGTGCGCGCAGTTGCCGGTGATAATTTCCTTGGCGGAGAAGATTTTACGACCGTATTGGAACAGATGTTTCTCCGGGAGCATGAGATTGACGAGGACACCCTCGATCAGAAAACCCGTGCCCATATTCACAAGCAGGCAGAGCTTTGCAAGCTTGGATTTGCAGATGCAAAGACCTCGGTTATGAAATGTAATATCAACGGAGAAGTGGTAGAGAGCGAAATTGATATTGACGATTATGAAAAATCCTGCCAGGTATTGCTTGGACGTATTCGTAAGCCAATCGAGCGAAGTCTGAAGGATGCAAATATCAAGCTCAAAGATATTGAGGAAGTAATTCTGGTTGGTGGTTCGACAAAGCTTTCCATCGTGCGCCGGTTTGTGAGCCGCCTGTTTGGACGTCTGCCGAATACAAGTATCAATCCAGACGAAGTGGTTGCTGTCGGTGCAGCAACACAGGCTGCCATGAAAGAGCGGAACGAAGCAGTCAAAGAGATTATCTTAACAGATGTCTGTCCATTTACACTTGGTACGGAGGTTGTATCCCGCAGATCCGGTGGTGTGTTTGAGGCTGGACATTATCTGCCGTTGATCGAGCGAAATTCCGTAATTCCAGTCAGCCATACCGAACGACTCTATACGGTCAGTGACCGGCAGACACGGATCAAGGTCGACATTCTGCAGGGCGAGAGCCGTCTGGCAGCAAACAATGTCTACCTTGGAAGCATCGAGGTAATGGTTCCTCCAGCTCCGGCAGGAGAAGAATGCGTCGATGTCACATACACCTACGATGTTAACTCTATCTTAGAGGTAATCGTAAAGGTAATCTCTACAAACGTAGAAAAACGACTCGTGATCAAGAACGAGGAAACTGATCTGACCGATGAGGAGATCGATGCAAGATTCGAAGAGCTTTCCTCTCTGAAGATTCATCCGCGGGAACAGGAGGCAAACAAATTATTGCTGCTCCGTGCCGATCGTATGTATGAGGAATCCATCGGAGATACCCGTAAAATTCTCGAACACGAGATCAATCAGTTTGAGGATGTATTAAATAAGCAGAATCCGTCGGAAATCAGCAGTGCAAGAGAAGCTTTCAAGGAATTCCTTGACAATATGGAAGAAGATTTATTCTAAGATAGATCATAAAAAGGCTGACGCTTTAAGTAAGCGCCAGCCTTATTATATGTCGTGCATATGCGTGCAGAAGATCTAAGTCCTGCAGGAACGAATCCGTCAGTTCAATAAAAGATTCTTTGTCTTTATAATCCCGTTTGTAGCCAGATAAAATTCCATCATCAATCTGGGAGATGAAATATCCTTTTTTACGCAGATAACAGGTTTCCTTCTTCGCCGGTTCCCGGTAGTTTTTATCCACATAGCTTGCCACACTTTTGTGAACTGCCATATCCTCTGCCGGAAGATAATAGTAATCCCTGTAATTATCAAAGAAGAATTTCAATTCCTTGGTATAGATCGGGGCATTGATCGTTGCTTCCTTCTGGAATCCAGTGATTATAATGTCCTGAAGCCCGATCGTCAATCGTTTCGGAAGTGGATATTCCAGCTCCAGAGAAAAGAGCAGACGGTTCTGCCGCACAGACATCTTGCGGACAAGCAGACATCCGGCTTTAAATTTACAGTAAGCAAGCATGCTTGTGCAGTCCAGAAGCCCTTCGAGATCTTCGTAATTGTGCTGTAACAACAACTGCTTGTTTGTCTTTACCGGAAGCTTTACATATTCCTGATAGACCTTGATCAGATCACCACCGGAATATTTATCTAACCGATGGATACCAAGAAATCGTTCCACGCTTTTCTGTTTCATATTTTCCATGTGCAGCACATCTTTTAAAAAGCGGATCTGCTTATAAATATCAATGCTTTCCATATGGGAGAGCGTGTTTTCCAGCCCATATGTCTTTGCCTTCTTTGTGATATATGGAATATCAAATCCATCTCCATTATAGGTGATCACATATTTATAATTCTTCGCAAAGGAGAGAAACTGTTCTAAAATATCCGCCTCTGATCTGCCATCCTGATTAAACCACTGGCATATATTCCACTGACGGTTTTTATAGTAAGCACAGCCGATCAGATATAAGGCAGTATGTTCGGCTGTGAACCCGGTCGTTTCAATATCAAAAACAAGCAGATCTTCCGGTGTATAAAACTGTTCCAATGTCTGAAATTTACTGCGATGAGCCTCGTTTACAACTTTTTCCATAGGTGCCTCCTTTCCGACATCGTCCGATAAATACGTCTAAATTGGTTTAAATTATAGCATAAATACCATAGAAGTAAAGAAATGCTTGTAATTTTTGGTCAATATGTTATAATTTTAACTAAAGTATGATGTACGGAGGAGATAGAATGTTACGACCAGACGATATTAGATCAACAACTTTTAAAAAGGGCTTATTCGGTTACAAAGCCGCAGATGTTGACAGCTTTAAAGACACTGTATTCAGAGCGTACAGCGACCTTTCCAAAGATTATGAGGAAACAAAGGACAAATTTGATAAACTCACAAAGGCAATGGAAGATACCAGACTGAAATTATTTGAACTGGAGAATAAGCTGCAACAGGCAGAAAATGTATCAACCGATGCCGGAGAAAGTGTAGAAGCAAAGAAGCGTGCAGACCAGATTATAAAGAATGCTGAAGCAACTGCCGCTGATATTATTGCAAAGGCAAAGGCTCAGAGTGAGAAGCTTGAGAGCTCCGCAAAGTCAAAGGCAGAAGCACCAAAGGTTGAGCCAGAACCAGCGAAAGAGTCTGCATCATCCAAATTCTTCAAGAAGACAGACGAAGATGTACATACCGCTGCGACAAGTAACGAAGATGACGACGAGATCTTTGTCGGTGAAATCGAAGATGCAAGAAAACCAGATCGCATGATGATCGGAGATGGCGATGAAGAGGACGAAGGCTTCGAATTCTTATAAGCTTACAGACAATCGGCGTAGAAAAAGGACAGGGAGTTGTCGTATTGTTGCGACAGCTCCTTTCATTGTTAGGAGAACAACATGCTTGCATATATAAAAGGAACGGTAACGGAGATTGGAACCGATGAGATCATTGTAGAGACCGGAGGAATCGGATTTTCGATATTTACATCCTCACAGGTTTCTGCCAGATTGACAAAGAATCAGCAGGCAACGATCTATACCCATTTAAATGTGCGGGAAGATGATATGAGTCTGTTTGGATTTCTGACCAAAGAGGAACGGTCTGTGTTCCGTATGCTGATCAATGTCAGTGGGGTAGGACCGAAAAGTGCACTTTCTATCCTGTCGTGCCTGTCGGTCGATGAACTGCGCATGGCAGTGCTATCAGATGATTATAAGGTGATTGCAAAAGCAAACGGAATCGGTCCGAAGACAGCCCAGCGATTAGTCATTGAGTTGCGCGACAAATTTCATCTGGAAGATGTACTGGGAGAATACGATGAGGCATCTCCGGCAGCATCTGCACCAGAGGATATTGTATCCGAGACAGCGATGGCATTGAGCAGTCTTGGTTATTCCAACGTGGAAGCTTTGCGTGCGATCAAAAAGGTTCCGGACAGCGAATCCATGACTGTAGAACAATTATTAAAGGCTGCATTAAAGCATATTATATAGACATTGGAGAAAAAGATGGAACGAATCATTCAAGCGGATATTATTCCGGAAGATGATAAAATCGAACAGGGACTGCGGCCAAGTCATCTGTCCGAGTATATCGGACAGGAAAAGGCAAAGAAGAATCTTCGTGTCTTCATCGAAGCTGCAAAAAAACGTGGTGAACCGCTCGATCATGTGCTGTTGTACGGTCCTCCAGGACTCGGTAAAACGACACTGGCATCGATTGTAGCAACCGAGATGGGAGTCAATCTGAAAATCACATCCGGTCCGGCGATTGACAAACCGGGGGATCTGGCTGCAATCTTAAACAATCTGTCCGAAAATGATGTTTTATTTATTGACGAGATTCACCGGCTGAATAAGCAGGTGGAAGAGGTATTGTATCCAGCGATGGAAGATTTTGCAATTGATATTGTGATTGGTAAAGGTGCCGGTGCACGTTCTATCCGGCTGGATCTTCCAAAATTCACACTGGTTGGTGCAACCACACGTGCGGGTATGCTGACCGCTCCGCTGCGTGACCGGTTCGGCGTTGTCAGCCGGCTGGAATTCTACAATGTGACCGAGCTGATGCAGATCATTCTCCGATCTGCGGCAGTGCTTGGCGTCAGCATTGACGACGAGGGGGCGTTGGAGATTGCCAAGCGTTCCCGTGGTACGCCGCGACTCGCCAACCGTCTGTTGAGGCGGGTACGCGATTTTGCGCAGGTAGAAGGTG
Source organism: Lachnospiraceae bacterium UBA5902 (assembly GCA_002431865.1). Classification (GTDB taxonomy): domain Bacteria; phylum Bacillota; class Clostridia; order Lachnospirales; family Lachnospiraceae; genus Coprococcus_C. The sequence goes on along the minus strand of DJEI01000046.1, from coordinate 7,413 downwards.
ACGGTGCGATTGATTACGATGTTGCAAAAACCGCGCTGGATCGTCTGGAGGTAGACTCCATGGGACTGGATAATACCGACCGCAATATCTTAGAGACGATGATTCACAAATTTGGTGGTGGTCCGGTAGGTCTGGATACCTTAGCAGCAGCCATCGGCGAAGATTCCGGCACACTGGAAGAGGTATATGAACCATATTTAATAAAAAATGGCTTTATAAATCGGACGCCGCGTGGTAGAATTGTTACGGAACATTGTTACAGACATTTTGGATTGGAAAATCTGATAGAATAACAAAGGAGATTTTGTATTATGGCAAACAAAGTAGATATCCCGGTAGTAATCAATGGGAAAGTATATACATTAAGCGGATATGAAGGGGAAGATTATCTTCAAAATGTTGCAACTTACATCAACGGCAAGATTGCAGAATGCAAGACTTCCGACCAGTATCGCCGTATGAATACCGAATACCAGGGCATTCTGCTCGCACTGAATATTGCGGATGATTATTTCAAAGCAAAGAATCAGGCGGATTCTATGGTAACTGAGGACAGCAACAAGGAGCAGCAATTATATGATCTGCGTCACGAGGTAATCGAGTCCCAGATCAAGCTGGAAAGCTCTGCACGTATGATTGAGGAATACAAAGAGCAGATCAATGCATTACAAAGAAAGATTATTCAGTTAGAGGCAGAGAAAAACCGCAATGAATAGCAAACATTCCAAAATTGAAGTACTCGCACCCTGTGGTGACTACGATATTTTAATTGCCGCTGTACATGCAGGCGCAGATGCCTGCTATATTGGCGGCAATTCTTTTGGTGCAAGAGCGTATGCGACGAATTTCGATGAAGAAACGATAAAGAAAGCTGTCACCTACGCGCATCTACATGGGGTAAAGGTCTATCTGACCGTCAACACCCTGTTGAAACAGGAGGAGCTTCCTGCATTATATGAATACATTCGGCCATTTTACGAGATTGGCGGCGATGCTCTGATCATTCAGGATCTTGGTGTTTTTTCTTATGCCCGGAAACAATTTCCCGATATCGCAATCCATTGCAGCACACAAATGAATATTACATCCCGGTATGGTGCAGAATTTATGAAACAGCAGGGTGCCACCCGTGTTGTAACCGCGCGCGAAATGTCACTGGAAGAAATCCGTGCAATCAAAGAGCATGTAGATATTGAGGTCGAGACATTTGTACATGGTGCGATGTGTTACTCTTACAGCGGTCAATGTCTGATGAGTTCCCTTGCGGGGGGCAGAAGCGGCAACCGTGGACGCTGTGCACAGCCATGCCGGAAATGCTATGACAAAAGTTATCTGTTATCCATGAAAGATATGTGCGCCCTGTCGCTGATTCCGAAGCTGATCGATGCCGGAATTGATTCGTTAAAAATCGAAGGTCGGATGAAGAATGCTTACTACGTTGCATCGACGGTGCACGCGTACCGGACGATCGTAGATGATTGTCTGCATGGAAGGTTTGATCCCCAAAAAGCAGTGGCACTTACCTTTGAGCTTGCCAATATCTATAACCGTGGTGGTTTCTCGGATGGATATTTCTTCTGCCACAATGGTGCGGAGATGATATCAACAGATCGCCCGAACAATCAAGGCGTGGCGATTGGAAACTTAGAACGTATCGGAAATGGAACGATTACACTTCGTCTTACAGAAGCTGTATACCGGCAGGATGTACTCGAGCTTGCAGCGAAAACCGGTGATGCTGTGGAGATTACATCCTCGAAAGATGGAACACCTGGACAGCTTCTGACTCTGAATTGCCCGAAGACAAAGCTTCTACAAAAGAAACAGACCGTTTATCGTACCAAATGCCCGAAGATTTTACGGCATGTACAGGAGGACTATATTGACTCTTATAAGAAGCTTCCGCTTGCGGTGTCAGTTACAGCCAGGATCGGAGCCCCGCTGACCGCAGCGGTAACCTGTAAGCTTGATAATCGGATTTATACTGCAGCCTGCACAGATATACTCGTGGAGCAAAGCAGACAGGGAGAAACCTCGATAGAGGCAGTCCGAAAGCCATTGGCACAGCTTGGCAATACGGAATACGAATTAGCTTCGTTTACCTGCGATCTGGATACCTGTGCGTTCCTGCCAAATGGTGTGTTAAAAAAGCTCCGCCGGGCATTGCTAGCTGCTTTGGAAACAGAGATTGCCAAAGCACACGCACGTGTTGCCGCAGAAAAACTATCATGGGATACCGTGTATGAGACTCTGATGCCACAGTCCCCTGTAAATGTACCCGATGCACAGAGTCCGGAATGTGCACAGATGATCTTCAGTGCTGTGACAGAAGAACAGCTTCGTATCATCTTAGAAGAACTTCCACATCTGGAATCCCCGGTAACAGGGATTACGGTGCCGCTTGTGCTATACAACCAGTGCAGGGATATGGTACCGGATTTTATCCGGCTATATGCAGAGCTGCCGCCGGTGATCCATGACCGGTTCTGCGTCGATTTGCAAGAATTTGAAATCCGTGGTATATATATTAGAAATATAGACGCACTGTCAATTCTTGCCAGTCAGAAACTGCCGGAAGATTGCGCGATTTTATGTGATGCAAGTCTTTATTGCTATAATCGTCTGGCACATGCCTTTATCCGGCAATTCTTTGCGGACGCAGACATAGCATTTCTAACCCCACGGGAGTTAAAGCTTGATGAGCTTGCCGCACTTGTGGGGGAACCGGCTTGTCTCACATTATATGAATATCAGCCGGTTATGCTGACTGCAAATTGCCTGCAAAAGACAAAATACGGCTGCAAAAAAGAGCCGGTTACCCTGTCCATAACCGATGAGATGGGGAATCGTTTTTATGCAAGAACCTACTGTGATGACTGTTATAATATCATCTACAACAAGGTGCCGTATTCTATATTGGATAAATATAAAGAGCCTGCTTTTTCCAAACTGCATCCAAAGGGATATCTGGTTCGTTTCACGATTGAAAATGATAAACAGATCCGTAAAATTTTCCAGATATTATCTGGAGCATCCTGCGATTTCGGTGAAAAAACAGGAGGACATTTATATCGAGGTGTATTGTAATGATCAACATTATTTGTGAGGTATCAAAGTATCTCGTTTTGCTTTTCATGGTGCTTTATACCGTCAAATGTTTTTCGGTGCTCTCATCGAAGAACGAAGAGCAGAAGCGTAAAAAACTGAACAAACAGATCGGATACGTGTTCGTGATTCATTTCTTATGTTATCTGATTCTGTATCTGCGGCTGGGACAGTTGAAAATCCTGATTTTTTATGTTGCACAGATTTTTGTTGCCATCCTATATATGGTGCTTTATCACAGCATATACAAGGATTCTTCGAGACTGCTGACAAACAATGCATCATTTTTGCTGCTGATCGGCTACATCATGCTCACACGTCTGAATTTTAATCTGGCAGTGAAACAGTTTATCTTCGCAACCGTGGGTCTGATCGTAACTGCATTTATTCCATATATCATGTTGAAATGGAAGAAGATGAAGGATTGCGGCGTACTGTATGGCGTGATTGGTCTGGTGCTCCTGCTTACGGTATTTATTCCGGGACTCGGAAGCGAAAAATATGGTTCGAGAAACTGGATCAATATCGGGCATCTGTCTGTACAGCCGATGGAATTTGTAAAGATATTGTTTGTATTTTTTGTAGCATCCATGCTGGTAAAGGCAAGCACATTCAAAGAACTTTTTGTAAATGCGCTGATCTCCGCAGCATTTATGGGTGTCCTTGTGTTGGAGAAGGACTTGGGTGCGGCTGTGATCTTCTACATAACCTACGTTTTGATGGTGTATGTTGCGACTTCACGTCCGGTCTTTCTGGTCGGCGGAATCTCGCTTGGCGCGGGTGCCGTCATGTTAGGCTATGCGCTGTTTAAAAATTCGCTGTTCCAACATGTTATGGTGCGAGTCCATGCATGGCAGAACCCATTTGCAGATATTGATGGTGGTGGTTACCAGTTGTGTCAGTCGCTTTTTGCAATCGGAACGGGCGGATATGCAGGCTCCGGGCTGACACAGGGTGCCGCCGGAAGTATTCCGGTCAGTGAAAGTGATTTTATCTTTTCTGCGATCTGCGAGGAGCTTGGCGTCATCTTCGGACTTGCAATGATTCTGGTAATCGTGAGCATTTTCCTTTCCTTTGCGAATGTGGCAATGAAATGTAAGGAACCATTTTATAAATATGTCGCACTTGGATTTTCAAGCATCTACATTGTGCAGTGCTTCTTAAATCTCGGTGGTGTGACAAAATTCATTCCTTCCACAGGTGTGACACTTCCACTTGTCAGTTATGGTGTCAGTTCGGTATTAAGTACCCTAATTATATTTGCGATTGTGCAGGGGGTATATGTAATAAGTAGTAGTGAGGCAGTGAAGTATGAAAGAGAAAAAGAAAAAGCAAGACAGAAGCTCCGCGAACAGGAGTCAGCCGTTAACACCGGAAGAAGAACTGATTGCGAAAGAAAAACAACGAATTAAAAAGAACAAGATCAAGAACCGCCCGATCGTTGTGATTACCTATCTGATGGTGACAGTGTTTGTCGGCATGATTGCGTATGTGATCTATTTCATGCAGTTCAAGGCAGAGACTGTGATTGCAAACTCCCGGAATGTCCGGCAGGATTCCTTTGCGAAGACTGTCGAGCGGGGGGATATCATCACGAGTGATGGTGTTGTGATTGCGACAAGCGAAACGGATGAGGCTGGAAATACGAACCGTTCCTATCCGTACAGCAACATGTTTTCCCATCTGGTTGGCTATGATGAATATGGAAAAGCCGGTCTGGAGCTTGCCGGGAATTTCTATATGCTGCGGTCGCACATCAACATCTTTGAGCGTGTTTACCGCGAATTAAAAGAGGAGAAAAACCGTGGTGACAATGTTATCACGACCGTGGATTATGATCTTCAGGCAGCCGCTTACAATGCACTTGGAAGCTGTAAGGGTGCCGTGATTGCGATTGAACCATCCACCGGAAAGATTTTGTGTATGGTATCAAAGCCAGACTATGATCCAAACGATATTGAAAATGTCTGGAGCTATCTGAAGACGGAGGAAGGAGCAGAAAGTACGATTTTGCTAAATCGTGCAACACAGGGACTCTATGCACCAGGCTCTACCTTCAAGGTGGTATCCCTGTTGGAATTCATACGTGAGAACCCAACGACCTATAACAGCTATCAGTTCCACTGTGATGGCAATTCCATCTTCTCCGGCGTCGGAATCCGATGCAGCAACAACAAGGCACACGGCGATTTGTCGTTAGCAGATGCACTTGCTTATTCGTGCAACGTCAGCTTTGCAACAATCGGGGAGACTTTAGATAAAGGTTCCTATCGTTCCACAGCCGAAGAGCTGTTGTTTAACAAAGATCTGCCATATGATGGCACCTATAACTCATCCCAGTTTCGGATTACTGCGGACTCGCCGGACGATGCGATTCCACAGACAGTAATCGGACAGGGCGATACGAAGATCACGCCGCTTCACAATGCGATGATCATGTCCGCGATTGCCAACGATGGTGTTCTAATGAAGCCGTACACGATCGACTCGATTGAAAACGATGATGGTGCCAAGGTAAAGACTTTCCGTTCTAAGGAAGCAGGCACACTGATGACCGCAGATGAGGCAAATATTCTGACAGACTATATGAAGGGAGTCTGTGAATATGGTACCGGTTCCGGGTATTTCTCCGGTCTTTCTTACTCCGTTGCCGGAAAAACTGGAACTGCCGAATTCGACAATGAAGGAAACTGCAATTCATGGTTTGTCGGTTTTTCCGATCCGGACGATCCGGACATTGTCGTCTGCGCAATTACCGAACAGTCCAATGTGACTGGTGTGACAGGTGCATGGGTTGCCAGACAGGTGTTTGATGCATATTACAGTAAATAGTTTACCTTGCGACATGCCACCGAATCTGCTATAATAAATTCAATTTTGGGACACACCAATGGAAAAAGCAGGAGGAATTGCAATGATTGAAGCAACAAGCTGTGGTGGTGTGGTAATCTTTCGAGGGAAAATCCTGTTGCTGTATAAGAATTACAGGAATAAATACGAAGGCTGGGTTCTTCCGAAGGGAACAGTTGAAGAGGGCGAACAGCACAATGAAACTGCACTTCGGGAAGTGAAAGAAGAAACCGGCGTGAGCGCTCAGATTATCAAATACGTTGGAAAAAGCAACTATACGTTTAACACCTTTTATGATGTCGTTAACAAGGATGTACACTGGTATCTGATGATGG
>DJEI01000046.1:458-1044 GCA_002431865.1 Lachnospiraceae bacterium UBA5902 | reverse complement strand
TATTTTATGGATTCCGGATATTACAAATATCATGAGGCGTACCATCTGTTAAAATTTCCGAACGAAAAACAGATATTGGACCAGGCGTACGAGGAATATTCTGCTTTAAAGCAGAATAATCTGTGGGGAAGCAAAAAATATTTTTAAAAAGCTATGAAAAAGAAAAAACGTATCGTATATAATTTATGTCTGACTGTATTGATCTGCATTTTTCTTGGTTCTGCAGGGTATCTTGCCTATTATTTCCTGCAGAGCAAGAAAAGTGAAGATCAGTTTCAGGAGCTGGAAGCTATGATTGACGCTCCGGTCGAGGATGAGGAGATTATCTATGTGGCAACTGCCGGCGATGCAGAGCCGGGATTGGAATTCGTAGATATTAATGGCACACGTGTCCAGAAATCCTTTGCTTCCCTGTATCGTAAAAATCAGGATTTTATTGGCTGGTTATCCATCGAGGATACAAACATTGACTATCCGGTTATGCAGACACCAGAGGATGAAGAGTATTATATCCATCGGGATTTCTATGGTGAATACAGCAGTGCAGGCACGTTGTTTGTCGATCTTGAAAGCAATGTGCAGAAGC
>DJEI01000046.1:0-433 GCA_002431865.1 Lachnospiraceae bacterium UBA5902 | reverse complement strand
ATGTGCAGAAGCCTTCCGATAACATCTTAATTTACGGACATAATATGAAAACTGGAAAAATGTTTCATGACCTGTTGAAATATGAGAATGAAGCATTTTATAAAAATCACAAATACATTCAGTTTGATACCATTTATGGAAATGGTACATACGAGGTAATTGCAGCATTCCGTACCCACATACCGGCAGAGGGAGAAGATGGCTTCCGTTATTACCAGTTTTTCGATGCGGAAGACGAAACTGCGTTTAACCAGTATGTATCCAGTTGCAAAGCATTGACTGGATACACGATTGACATAGATGCTTCTTACGGTGATACGCTGCTTACATTATCAACCTGCGCCTATCATACAGACAATGGAAGATTTGTTGTCGTTGCGAAAAAAATGACACCATGATTCAGCAAAAACAGGCAATCAGAAACTGTATTTTA
>DJEI01000095.1 GCA_002431865.1 Lachnospiraceae bacterium UBA5902 | reverse complement strand
GGTAACACGGGTTCGATTCCCGTTGGGGTCACTGAAAAGGATTCTCAAAAGAGGGTCCTTTTATCTGAATAATCAGATAGATAAATAATATGCCGATGTGGCTCAATTCATTAAGATCAACGAACGAAGTGAGTTGGTCGCAGGCAGAGCGGCTGATTACAAATCAGCTGATAATATATATGCCGATGTGGCTCAATTGGCAGAGCAGCTGATTTGTAATCAGCAGGTTATCGGTTCGAGTCCGATCATCGGCTTTGTACATCAGATACGAAGCGACAAAGTTTCATATTGATGTATGTTGTGGGTATACAGGTATATCGACAATAAGGACGTTTAGCTCAGCTGGTTAGAGCAATCGGCTCATAACCGATCGGTCCCGGGTTCGAGTCCCTGAACGTCCATTACATATCATGAGGATCCCGCTGTAAGCGGGAGGAACCCTCATGATGCACGCAGTTGCCTGCAAACGAAGTTTGCATTCACATGCAACTGCTCAAATATTTGGCCCGGTGGCTCAGCTGGTTAGAGCGCCGCCCTGTCACGGCGGAGGTCGTGGGTTCGAACCCCATCCGGGTCGCTTACAACTGCATAAGCGTTGTTCAAATTTGCCGGCATGGCGGAACTGGCAGACGCACAGGACTTAAAATCCTGCGGGACTAATCTCCCGTACCGGTTCGATTCCGGTTGCCGGCATATAAAAGGCTCAAACTCTTGAAATACAAGAATTTGAGCCTTTTATTTAATTTGAGTCATGTATGATAGGACATACTTGTCCCTTTTAATTGTTTTAGAGAGCTGGTATAGTAGATTTATAATTTTACTAAGGAGGATAGCTTTGGAAACGATAGGGGACAGAATAAGAAAATTACGAAATTATGCAGGAATTACGCAAAAAAGATTAGCAGAAAAGTTAAAAATTTCTGAAAAAACGTTAAGAAGATATGAACAAGATATAAATATTCCAGATGTATATGTGGTGGTAGCGTTAGCATCCTATTTTGATGTTACAGTAGATTATTTAGTAGGAGCAGGAGGATTAGAAAAAATAATAATGGAAGATAAAAAGGTGAATTTAACAAAAGACATGTCAAAAAGATACTTGGAGTGTAGAGAGGAGTATACAATAGATGATGCATTTTATTATTGGATAACAAGCGAGAATAGCGGAAAGAAAATAGGAGGACAAACGGAATGGGTTGGTTTTACAGAGACATCTCCCAAAAAAAATATAGTTAAATTAAAGTATATTAATCCCAAAGAAGCTATAGAACTATGTACTAAATTGTATGGAAAACCGATGGCTATAAATAAAAAAGAAGACGTTGGAATTTTCTTGATATATGGAGGGCATGCAATTATTCGTGAAGATATTTGTGAAAGTGAATTGCCATGGTTTTTAAAACCATTTGTAGTGGAATAAATAAAACTTAGTTGTGATAAAGCTCTTAGAGAATAAGAAATATTGTCTAAGAGTTTTTTAGTAGATAATAAATCATGTAATGATTTGCAAGAAAACAGGGGATACGATCGGATAATAAAGTGAAGAAATCTTTAGACTGATACGGGGGGGTGAAACAAATTATTACGCAAAAGAATTTTGCGGAGAAATTAAAAAGACGCAATGAAAAGGCTTTGGAGTATGTGATTCGCGAATATGGCAGCTATGTGAAAGCGGCTGTGATGCATAATCTTGCAGGACTTCCGGAGGAAATGGAAGAGTGAATGGACGATGTCTTTCCGGATGTATGGGAGCATATTGAATGGGTTGATATGGCAAAAGGAAGTTTCCGGAATTGGATCATTTCGATTGCACGGTTCCGCGCGATTGATTATTTGCGCAGATACAGCCGGACGTGCATGGAATAGGATGTATCCAATTATGAGAGTGAGCTGGCGAGAAATGATCGGATTGATAAATTGGAACAGGAAATATCCACGGAGACAGAGAAGCTTCTGGAAGGACTGAAGGAAGAAGAACGTCAGATATTGCTGTGCTATTATGCGGCGGGAGATGATGTGGATTTCAGGATGTGAGGAGACGCTGTATTCCGATACTGTTTTCGTAGAGAAAGCAGACCGGACACTGGAGTTCGCATTGCAGGAAAGTAAATTTGAACCGGGCACGCTGGATTGCAGCAATTGTGCGAAGATTGTGGAAGCAACGTTAAGTGAACGGATGCTGAAATTTACAAGTGTTGGAGATTTCTCTCTGCATGAGTACATTAAAATCAAGATGAAAGATGGAACGTATATTGGAGGATTTGATTTTGAGCCAGGAGGATCGCAGGATTACGATCAGGAACGGCAGGAGATCGACTTTGTGATCGAGTTTACTATGCCGATTGATATTTCACAGGTGGAGCTGGTTGTGATCGGAAACGAGCGACTTCCAATGAAAGAATAAATGAATATAAAAAGACAGAAAGACCGCAGATCGAATTGGCGGTCTTTCGTGTTCTTATGATTGAATCCTGACACAAAAAGTGGTAAAATATAAAATGTATTTTTGTTACAGGAGGGTTCATTGTATGGAACAGAAAAAGGTTAAATTTTTACATTCTGTGCGCCTGAAAATGATACTGGCGATGGCATTTTTTGCTTTCGTAACAGGAGGCTTTGCGTGCGCACTGTTTATTTCTTCAACGAAGAAGGAGATTGGTTCAGTCACACGAGGATATATGCGTGACCTTGCCAGAGCCTATGGCGTTATGTTGGATAATGAGCTGGAGACGGAGGGCGATAATGTGCTGTCTGAGGAACATCTGGCATCCATTCTTGCTGGTGTGCAGGTCGAGGGTGTTGAGAGCAGTTACATATATGTAGTCAGTGGCGATGGCACAATGCTGTATCATCCAACTGCAGATAAGATTGGCAAGCCGGTAGAGAACAAGGCGGTCAGCAATGCGGTTGCGAAGATCGGCAAAGGCGAGAAGGTTGAAAATGAAGTTGTAAAATACGAATTCAAGGGCGCAGACAAATACGCCGGATTATATGTAAATGATACACATGACTTTATTATGGTAGTAACTGCCGATTATGATGATGTGTTCAGCAGTATCCGGAAGATAGAAGGCAGGATCGGAATTATCGTGGTATTGGAGCTTCTGATCGTTGCGACGGTAGGCTCCGCATTTGCCCATATTATTATCAAGCCGATGAATGAGGTTTCTGATCTGACTGTGAAAGTTGGAGATATGGATCTGACTCCGAACGAGATGCAGACCCGACTTGCAAACCGTAAGGATGAGATTGGTCGTATGGGACGAAGTCTTGACTATCTGACACAATCTTTGAAAGGCGTGGTAGAGAATATCAAGGAGAAGAGTGCACAGGTCATGGACGCAGCAAACGTGCTGGATTCGGATGCGTCTGAGACATCGACAACGATGGAACAGGTAGAGCAGGCGGTCAATGACATCGCCGAGGGTGCAACGACACAGGCGGGCGAGACACAGCGTGCCGAGGAGCAGGTTATCGAGATGGGTAACATGGTGCAGGAGACGAGCGACGAGGTAGAGAAGCTGCTTGCATTTGCACAGGATATGCATGATTGCACAACGCAGGCATCACAGATTCTCAAGGCGTTGGAGCAGGTAAATGCACGTGCAGAGGAGAATATTGATATAATTGCAGAGCAGACAAATACAACGAATGAGGCAGCTATGAAGATCAGTGAGGCAACACACCTGATTACATCCATCGCTGAGGAGACAAACCTGCTTGCGTTAAATGCAAGTATTGAAGCAGCAAGAGCTGGTGAGCAGGGCAAGGGCTTCGGTGTAGTTGCGAGTGAGATCCAGAAGCTGGCAGAACAGACCAATGAATCCGCAACTCATATCGAAGAGATTGTACAGGAACTGCTTCAGGATGCAGAGAAGGCTGTGGAGACGATGTATGGCGTGAAGGAAATCATGCATACACAGAGCGATCATGTGGAGCAGACGCAGAGCGCATTCGAGCAGGTACAGTCAGGTGTCCAGGAGTCTATCGAAGGTATCAACCGGATTTCCGGACATACAACCCGATTGAATGATGCAAGAGAAAATGTAGTCGGTATCGTACGGAATCTGACCGCGATTGCAGAGGCAAATGCTGCCGGAACCGAGCAGACATCTGCATCGACAACCGAGGTAGGTGCAATCATGGAAGATATTTCTGGCAAGTCAACCGCGATGCGGCAGGCTGCAAAGGAACTGGATGAAGGTATGAATATATTCAAATTATAAGATCGACAAGGAGGAACACGATGTATTTTGAGAGGACAAAAGGCTTCCCTGCTGATTTCTTATGGGGCAGTGCATCTGCCGCATATCAGGTAGAGGGCGCCTGGAATGAAGATGGAAAGGGCATGTCTAACTGGGACAAGTTCGTTCGGATTCCGGGCAAAACATTTCAGGGAACAACAGGTGATAAGGCGGTTGACCATTATCACAGATATAAAGAAGATGTAAAGCTGATGGCAGAGCTGGGATTGAAGACATATCGTTTTTCAATCTCATGGCCGAGAATCATTCCAGATGGAAATGGAGCGATCAACGGGAAAGGTCTGAAGTTCTACGATGACCTGATCAACGAGCTGATCGCGAACAATATCGTGCCGATGGTAACCGTGTACCACTGGGATATGCCACAGGCACTCGAAGATCAGTATCATGGCTGGGAGAGCCGTCAGATCGTAGATGATTTTGTCCGATATGCAACAACATTGTTCGAGCATTTTGGCGATCGTGTCAAGCATTGGATCATCATGAATGAGCAGAATGTATTTACCGGGCTTGGCTGGCAGGCAGGTATGCATCCTCCAGGAAAGGTCGATGATGACAAGATGTTCTATCAGGTGAATCATCATGCATTTATGGCGCATGCAAAGAGTGTGCTTGCTTTAAAGAAGATGTATCCGGATGCGCTGGTAGGTTCATCCTTCGCATATTCACCATCGTACGCATATGACCGTCATCCGGAAAATGCGATGGCGAAAGCTGATTATGATGATCTGAAGAATTATTACTGGATGGATATGTATGCATATGGAAGATATCCGCGTGCAGCGATCGCATATCTGGAAAGCCAGGGAATCGCACCACAGATGGAGCCGGGCGATGCCGAGATCCTGAAGGAAGCAGCCGCAAAGGTTGACTTCATGGGGGTGAATTATTATCAGACAACTGTCGTAGAGTATAACCCGATTGACGGCGTGGGAACTTCTCATGAGATGAACACAACCGGTAAGAAGGGAACTGCGAAGGTACAGGGTGTACCGGGACTGTACAAGAATCCTTCCAATGAATTCCTTCCAACGACTGACTGGGATTGGACGATTGATCCAATGGGCATCCGCATGTGTTGCCGCGAGATTACATCCCGTTATGATCTGCCGATCATAATTTCCGAAAATGGTCTGGGTGCATTTGACAAGTTCGAGGATGGAAAGATTCATGATCCATACCGTATCGATTACCTGAAGCGTCATATCGAAGAGCTGAAGAAGGCTTGTGATGATGGCTGCCGCGTACTTGCTTACTGTACATGGTCTTATACCGATCTGCTGAGCTGGCTGAACGGCTACCAGAAACGGTACGGATTTGTCTATGTTGACCGCGAGGAAGATGAGAACAGCGGAACACTCAACCGTTACAAGAAAGATTCCTTCGACTGGTATAAGCATGTGATCGAGACAAACGGGGAGGAACTGTAAGAACTTCAAACCAAACAAAGTTAAAAAAGAATCCAAAGACTGTAGCGTATCCACCACGTTGCAGTCTTTTTTCATTTATATTATCTCAGAACGCGCTTGTTCTACACAAGGTTTGCGTGCCAATGTTCCCGTACTTGCATATAGTATTATTGTAAATAGCCAAATTGCCAAAGAAATTTTATATGCATGATTTTGGGTTGCAAAAATATATACCATTTGTTTCCAAGTTAGAAGTACTAGCATTCTTTAAGCTTCGTAGCAATGCTTGAACACGATGTTCAAGCAAGCTGCCATTGAGCCATGGAGGGCGAATTGGCAGCGGTTGCGGAAAAAAGAAGCGAAAATAAGAATGCGTAGTACTTCTTAGTTGGAATACAAGGTATATATTTGCAACCGCAAATTATGCAGGAGAAAAATGGTGGCAATTTGGCTGACTTATAAAATATTTGGAGGGAACAATATGGCACGCGTATTTATTGGTGTAGGACATGGTGGTACTGACCCCGGCGCTGTTGGCTATCTCGTCGAAAAGGACGTGAATCTGAAGATGGCGAGAGCCTGCTACGACTATCTGCAGGCAAGGGGCGTTGACACGCACATTTCACGAATGGGGGATGTGACCGACAAGCTGGTATCGAAGATTGACCGCTGTAATGCATTTGCACCGGATCTTGCGCTGGATATCCACAATAACGCCGGTGGCGGGGATGGATTTGAAATCTTCCACAGTGTAGTCGGCGGCAAAGGGAAAGTGCTTGCGCAGAATATCGAGAAAGAGGTTGTGAAGATCAGGCAGAACAGCCGAGGCTTAAAGACAAAGAAGAATTCCTATGGACGCGATTATTTCGGATTTATCCGGAGTACGAAATGTCCGGCGGTCATCTGCGAAGGCGTATTTGTAGACAACAAAGCGGATGCGGCACAGGCAGATACCGATGCGGAGTGCCGCGCATTTGGTGAGGCGTATGCACGCGGAATCCTTGCAACACTTGGAATCGCGGATACGGCTGGAAAAACAGACACAACGAGCAAACCAAATGATGCATCTGGAACGAAGGCACCTGCACCGGCTACAGGAAACACAAGCGATTATAAAGTGAAGGTAACAGCAATCGGCTTGAATATCCGTAAGGATGCCGGAGTTACACATGCAGTAACCGGGGTGATCCGTGACAAGGGCGTGTACACGATCGTGGCTGAAAAAACGGTATCCGGACAGAAATGGGGAAAGCTGAAAAGCGGTGCCGGATGGATCTGCCTCGCGTACACGAAAAAACTGTAATACTTGACAATTAAAATCAAAAATAAAATTTCACAAAGGATTCTCAAGTTGAAAAATAAGTGGTATAATACATGACATGTGGCGGTCAGAGAGAATTCTGGACGCCTGAAGTAGGAGGATTACAAGAATGGAAAAAAGAGAGTTGGTATATTATCGACTGGATAAGATTGACGGTAAGATCTTAGATATTCTACAGGGAAATGCAAGAGCATCCCTGAAGGAAATTGCAGAGCAGGTATTTCTGTCTCCGACAGCCGTTGGCGCACGTATTGACCGTATGCTGCAGGAGGGCGTGCTGGAAGGATTTACAACGAGACTGAACCCGGAAGCAATGGGACATTATATCAAAGCATTTATCAATCTAGAGGTACAGCCGGAGCAACGGGAAGAATTCAATAAGTATATTGATGGCGTATTGAACGTTGTAGAATGTAACTGCGTGACAGGCGATTTCTCTATGCTGATCGAGGTTCGTTTCCCAACCACAACCGAGCTGGATCATTTCGTAGGCGAGCTGCAGAAGTTTGGTAAGACAAAGACCCAGATCGTATTTTCAACATGCGTGAAGCACAGATGCCGGTACTGGAAGGTGGATGGCAGAGATTTCGAGTCTCATGCCAAGGCATCAGAAAATCCGGAATCTGAGAAAACAGATAAATAGGCAAATAGACAAAGGATTTTTAAGTGAAAAAAAATTTCACGAAAGAATCTAAAGTTTTTTCTTTACAATCCTTTGTTTTAGTATTATAATGTGCCTATCGGTTGAATAAAACCGAAATATTTAATTCCTAGGGGGAAATTTACTATGTCATATGTTGACGAGGTACTCGAGGTAGTACGAAAGAAAAATGCAGATCAGCCAGAATTTTTACAGGCAGTAACAGAAGTACTTGAGTCTCTTAGACCATGTATCGATGCGAACGAGGAATTATACAAGAAGAATGCAATTCTTGAGAGAATTACAGAGCCAGACAGACAGCTCATGTTCCGTGTTCCATGGGTAGATGACAACGGTCAGGTTCAGGTAAATAGAGGTTTCCGTGTACAGTTCAACAATGCAATCGGACCTTACAAGGGTGGTTTGAGACTTCACCCATCAGTAAACCTTGGTATCATCAAGTTCTTAGGTTTTGAGCAGGTATTCAAGAACTCACTTACAACACTTCCTATCGGTGGTGGTAAGGGTGGTTCTGACTTTGATCCAAAGGGCAAGTCAGACCGTGAGATCATGGCATTCTGCCAGAGCTTTATGACAGAGCTTTGCAAATATATCGGCGCAGACGTAGATGTACCTGCTGGTGACATCGGAACAGGCGCAAGAGAGATCGGATTCATGTTCGGTCAGTACAAGAGAATCCGTGGAATGTTCGAAGGCGTTCTTACAGGTAAGGGACTTACATATGGTGGTTCACTTGCTCGTACAGAAGCTACAGGATATGGTTTGTTATACCTTACAAATGCACTTCTGAAGGATCACGATATCGATATCGCTGGTAAGACTTGTGCAGTATCTGGTGCTGGTAACGTAGCAATCTACGCAATTCAGAAGGCACATCAGCTTGGCGCTAAGTGTGTAACATGTTCTGATTCTACAGGTTGGATTTACGATCCAGAAGGAATCGACGTTGACCTTCTGAAAGAGGTTAAGGAAGTTAAGAGAGCACGTCTTACAGAGTACGCTGCAGCTCGTCCATCTGCTCAGTATCATGAGAAGAAGAACGCAGATGATCACGGTGTATGGTCTGTCAAGTGTGATCTTGCTCTTCCATGTGCAACTCAGAACGAGTTGAACCTTGACGATGCTAAGATGCTTGTAGCAAACGGCGTTATCTCTGTAACAGAGGGTGCTAACATGCCTACAACATTGGAAGCTACAAAGTACCTTCAGGAGAATGGTGTTCTCTTCGTAGGTGGTAAGGCTGCAAATGCAGGTGGTGTTGCTACTTCTGCACTTGAGATGAGCCAGAACTCTGAGAGACTTTCTTGGACATTCGAAGAAGTTGATGGAAAGCTCAAGGGAATCATGGAGACAATCTACGCTAACATTTCTGATGCTGCTAAGAGATACAATGCAACAGTTGGCGGAAACGATGACTATGTAGCTGGCGCTAACATCGCTGGTTTCGAGAAGGTTGTAAACGCTATGCTTGCACAGGGTGTTTGCTAATTCTTGAATTTTTAAGATAATAAAAGATAAGGTTAAGTCCTGTAAACCTAGTGTTTACGGGACTTTTCTTTATGTTATGGCGACGAGGAAA
>DJEI01000051.1 GCA_002431865.1 Lachnospiraceae bacterium UBA5902 | reverse complement strand
ACTGGTGGAAATCACCCTGAACAATGATGCTCTGAAGGTGGACGGCAACATGGCTATCGCATGGAGCGGTTCTTTGGACTTTACTGTGGAGCGGTCTGGCAAGAGCCTGATCGGTTCTGCTGCATCCGGTGAGGGGCTTGTGAATGTCTATCGCGGTACCGGCAAGGTGCTGTTAGCTCCCGTAACAAAGGGTATCGCATGATCTACGAATGTACACAGTATCGGAAATAGCGGCAGATAGGCAGAGCGTCGGGAGCAGTTCCAAAAGCCTGCCGCAGCGAAGTTCGGTCTGTTGCGAGTCAACGCAGTCTGAGTTATCCGCCTTGTGTTTACTGCTTTTATTTCCATACATTCTCACGCCGCGGATCGGACATTTTACAATGCCTATGTTTCCTTTTCCGGACAGCTGGGTTTTGCCTTTCAAAAATCCTGCATTTGTGCCGTAATCCACATCACAAAATCCGCCTGTCCTACTGCCGCAAAAAGCGTTTTTCGCCATTGTTGGCTGACTTCATTCTGTTGGGGTCTGCAAACACTTTTGCGCATAAATCTTGACGGCACCTAACGGTGTCTCGCAGGTGCATATACAAACTGTACCATGTTTGACGGCACAGCTCGAAAATAAAAACCGCTGTAATCTCCATCCTTGCGAAGATGAAAATTACAGCGGTTTTTCATTATCCAAATGAAGTTAGTTCCTATTCATCAATCATTTGAAGCAAAAGCCAGATGGCAGGCTGATTCGCCTTAATCCAATCCATATCATGCTGTTTGCTAACACGGATAGCACCTGCTTTCCACTCATCGAAATATTCCTGGCCAGTTTCCGCATTGAGTTTCATCTGAGCTTCCGGTGCGATATCATCAAGTACAGCTCTCATAAGGTGTCCACGCAATCCCGTTTGATTGCCTTCTAAGAACTGAGAGAATATGTATCGCAGCGTATAACTTCCGTAGTAAGTCAATTCCTCATACTCACTGGGATGTGCATCAATGTAATCTGCAGGTCTGGAAGAAGTGGTCGGAGAAGATTCAATAACATCAAAGAGATATCCTACCGCATAGTCTGTATCCACATTTCCGTACCGTACAGCCTGATCGTAACATTCTTGTTTCTGTGCAAGCACATACTTCTGCGTATTAAGTGCTTCATCCTCGACATCATCGGGGAACTTATCCTTAACATCTGCGGCATAATAAGAGCCGTCACGGGGAGTCCAGTAGTCCTTCAGTATATATTCGCCATCTATTTCTTCGAATGTAATAACAGTTGGAATATGACTGCCCTCAACGCCATGGAAAGTATGCCCAGAGAAACCATAGGCTTCGTGGAGTGCAATACCATAAGCAATAACTATCTTTGTGTGGTTGGCTGAACCAACTAAGGGCGTACCGCTAAGTTCTTCTTGCTTCAGTAGAACAAAACTTGAACAATGAAGTAATCCATCTGTTTTGTCAGATTTGTTCCTGTCCCGAATTGCATTGAGGACTGCGCTATATAATTCATCACCTTTTGGCTCCGCCCAATAAGCGATACCGAACTTATCCAAATCAGCCATGCATGCTCTGCCACTATTCAGAGCAGCAACAATATCTTCTTGTGTACCGTCAGCATAACGGACAATGATATGCTCACTGTCCAAGCCGTCAATGAAGTATTCGTTGGTATCATCCTCGTAAATCTTTTCAACGGCTGTGTCATAGGCAAAATTATGATCATCGGTTGGATTAATAATCTCAAGAATGGCACCGTGCGTATCAAGTTCGGACACATTATTTTCGTTAATTGGAAATTCACGTTTTGCCGAAGGATTTGTTAAAAGGCTGATTGCGAGAATAGCACAGGTGACAACAGCAAGCAGCACAGCCCATACCGTAGGCTTCTTCCACTTGGATAGGTTGTTGATGCGCCCCTTGGTATCACCTTCGCCAAAGGCCAAAGGAGTACCGGCGATGATACGCCGACCGGTGGCCAGAGTTAAAAGTGACGCAGAATAGTCTGCCCGAACATCGCCGCCGATCTTCCGAATCACGGCTTCGTCACAGCTCATCTCCATGTCTTTGCTTGCCAGAATAAACGCGATCCAGACCAGAGGATTGAACCAATGAATCGCCAAAGCCCCAAACGCCAGTACTTTCATAACATGGTCGAGCCGCTTGATGTGGTGCTGCTCGTGAAGAATGATATACTCCTGTTCTTTATCTCCGAGATTGCAGGGCAGATAGATTTTAGGACGAAACAGACCAATCACAAAAGGTGACTTGATATCGTCTGCGATGAAGATATTGTCCCGCAAAGGAACTACTACAAACAGTTTACGCCGTAGCCGAATATAGGAAACGATGCTGTAGATGATCATGCCCATTACGCCAATCATCCAAACATAGGTAGCGATGGACATTGGAGTTTCAAGTGGATCGGCAACCAGTTGCTCCCGTCCTTGGGGCAATACCTCGTTGATTGCATCGCTGATACCGGGAACGGGCAAAGTCACAGAGGGGTGTTCTGTATGGACAATGTCACTCGGAACATATTCGATGACGCTGGTAATTGTTCCAGACCCTTGGACCGGGGTATCGAAAAGATTGTAAACGGAGAAGATTGAATCAATCGATACCGGGCACAGGAGACGAAACAGTACTACTCCCCACAGAGCATAGGAAATGACCTTGGGTGCTTTCTTCAGTAGCAACCGAAGCAATATGACGAGCACAATCGCCACGCTTGCCGTCAAACTCATATTGAATAGCTTGGGCATGAATGTGTAGAAGAACATGGTGTCACCCCCTCATTCGATCAATGACCTTCTGCAGCTCGTCAATCTCCTGTTCAGATAGTTTCTTTCTTGTTCCAAACGCAGCGAGAAATGCTGGCAGAGAGCCGCCAAAGGTTTCTTCCACATATTGCTCACTGCGTCGAGCGTAGTATTCCTCTCGTGAGATCAGCGAAGTAACAGTGCCATCTTCATTCTTGAACAAGCCTCGTTCACACAGACGCCGTAACACTGTGTGTGAAGTACTTTTCTTCCAGTTAAATTCTTCTGCTCCGATTTTGGCCATTTGACCGGATGTGATCGGCTCCCGTTCCCAAATGATGTCTGCGAATCGAGCCTCGGCAGTTCCCATTTTTAAATCAGACATTAAAAAGACCTCCGTGTTACAGTCTGTAGTATGTGTTTGTATATTACAGCTTGTAACACAAAAAGTCAATGGAGTTCACGGAAAAGTTACAGTCAGAGCCTTGCAGCATATCAGCAGATTCTTTCTTTAAAAATGGATCATCACGGTATCAATATTTTTCGTGTTGTGAAAGAGGGAATGTTTTTGCCAACTGCACTCTCAATGTTTTGTACAGAGGATACGAAAGTTCAGCCGGTTTATCCGAAAAAGACACTGTATATCTACTATATCTATCGAACATCTTGCCGTAAGGTAATTTCATCTTGCTCCTTTCACATGTGTATTGTGGTATAGTCGCTTTGGCTTGAGAATGTCAGTAAAAATGTTTAGCGGCAAGAAGAAACCAATCTCCCTGCCGCCCTAAAATTGTAAATGAAGCTGTAAACACTTTACGAGCAGACTGGATGGATTCACAGGAGTTTTCGGAGAAAATGAGCTTGTAATAAAGCAGGAAAAATCAATGCTTGCCGGATTCGTGAAATATCTGATGTTTGCGCGTATGGATTGCACCGTTCCGCGATTCACGGTAACTCGCAGTTGGTGCGCGGTACCGTGTGACCTTTTGCGGTTCGGTTGCTTATCGTTCGAATCTGTAAAGCGCAAAGATGCGCCCCGCGTAAGGGCATCGAATGTGATACTCAAAATCGATAGAAACGAAAAAGCCATGTGCCATGTTCAATACGCAGCACATGGCTCTCCTATGCTGTAGATTTCCTGTTGCAGCCGCACTGCCATTTTTCTTGTCATGCATTATGTAAGATTGTCATTTGACTTATATTCGCCGCAGATTTTGCAGTAATGTCCGTGTTTCTTCATACTGACCTCAGTCCGTTTCGACTGCGGGCTTATTTTGCCTATCGCTGCATTTCCAGAGCGCCATCGGATGCTGCCCGATACGAGAGAGAATATCTGCGTCTTGGAAAAGCAGCTCCGGGCGATATTCCTGCTGGCC
>DJEI01000083.1:358-14635 GCA_002431865.1 Lachnospiraceae bacterium UBA5902 | reverse complement strand
TGGAACCATCATCTACGAATATAATCTCATAATCAATGGCTTCTTTTTGTAAAATTCCGCCTATGGTTCCTGCCGCTTTTTGAATCATTTTTTCTTCATTGTAGGCAGGCAATACGACTGATAACATCTTTTCACCGTTTACACTTTCCTGTTTGTTTTTACTAACCCTATTTTACCACATTTCACATAAATAAAAAAGAGGCAGACCAAGTTTCTGCCTCTTTTTAACCATTTTTTCAAAAGTGATTACTCTGTAAGTGCTTTGAATGCCTCATCGAGATCCTCGATGATATCATCGATATTTTCTGTACCGATAGAAAGACGGATTGTATTTGGCTTGATTCCCTGATCGAGAAGTTCTGCCTCGTTGCACTCAGAGTGCGTGGTTGATGCCGGATGAATTGCAAGTGACTTTACATCGGCTACATTTGCAAGCAGGGAGAAGAGTTCGAGGTTATCGATAAACTTCTGTGCTTCTGCAGCGCCGCCTTTTATCTCAAATGTAAAAATTGATCCCCCGCCATTCGGGAAGTACTTCTTGTAAAGCGCCTGCTGCTCTGGATTCTCAGAGATCGATGGGTGGTTTACCTTTTCCACCTGTGGCTGTTCCTTCAGATACTGTACAACCTTCAGTGCATTTTCCACATGACGCTCTACGCGGAGAGACAATGTCTCAAGTCCCTGCAGGAAGATGAAAGAATGTATCGGTGAGATTGTTGCACCCGTATCACGGAGCAGAATCGCGCGGATGTAAGTTGCAAATGCTGCCGGAGCAGTATCCTTTGCAAAGCTGACTCCATGATAAGATACGTTTGGCTCTACCAGCCATGGGAACTTGTCCGCTGCCTTGAGCCAGTCAAATTTACCACTATCAATGATCACACCGCCGAGTGTTGTTCCATGACCACCGATAAACTTTGTTGCGGAATGAACGACGATATCTGCACCATACTCAATTGGTCTTACAAGATATGGTGTTGCAAATGTATTATCGACAACCAGCGGAATATTGTGTGCATGCGCAATCTTTGCAATCCGCTCAATATCTACAACCTCTGAATTTGGATTTCCAAGTGTCTCGATCTGAACCGCCTTTGTGTTTGGCTTGATAGCTGCTTCGATTGCATCGTAGTCAAATGGATCTACGAAGGTCGCCTCGATGCCATAATCCGGAAGTGTATGTGCAAGCAGATTGTATGTTCCGCCATAGATATTCTTTGCTGCTACGATATGGTCGCCTGCATGTGCCAGTGCCTGAAATGCATAGGTAAGAGCGGCTGCTCCGGAACCAACTGCAAGCGCTGCAGCACCACCTTCAAGTGCTGCGATACGCTTCTCAAATACATCCTCTGTCGGGTTTGTCAGACGTCCGTAGATGTTACCGGCATCCTTCAATCCAAAACGGTCAGCTGCATGCTGACTGTTGTGAAATACATACGAAGATGTCAGATAAATCGGAACAGCTCTTGCGTCTGTCACTGGATCCGGCTGTTCCTGTCCTACGTGCAGCTGTAATGTTTCAAACTTTAAATTTCTATCCTCATAATGTTTCTTTCCCATAACCTTATACCTCGTCTTTCTTTTATTTACCGGTTTGTGCCTTGTTGTCTTTTCTTTACAATCCGTTTTCCTGATTGCAAGGTTATCTTACCATTTCAATTCCCATTTGTCTAATAGGAATTAAATTGAATCAGCTATAATTTTATGTTATAGCCAAATCTATACTTGACACCCATTCTCCAAATATATAGAATATAAGGAAATTTATGCTTATAAAAGGAGTGGTTTTTTTGGACAATAGTCCCGCGTTACAACTAATTATAATTCTGATTTTACTGGCGCTTTCCGCTTTTTTCTCTTCCTCAGAGACTGCACTGACAACGGTAAGCCATCTAAAGCTTCGCTCTCTCGCAGATGACGGAAACAAGAAAGCAAAGAAAGTTTTAAAAGTAACTGAAAATTCAAGCAAATTGTTAAGTGCTATTCTGGTCGGAAACAACATTGTTAACATCTCCGCCTCCGCACTCGCAACAACATTTTGCACAAATATGTTTGGAAGTAAATACATCGGTATATCGACCGGAATCCTGACATTCCTTGTCCTGATCTTTGGTGAAATTTCTCCAAAGACTTTGGCAACGCAATATGCACTGCAGTTATCCATGGTCGTTGTCTATCCAATTTCCTGGCTGATGACGATTCTTACCCCGGTTATCTTCCTATTAAATATATTGACCGGAGTCATCTTCAAGCTGTTCCGTGTTGACCCGTCTGCGAAGAAAGCAAGCATTACTGAAGCAGAACTTCGTACCATCGTAAATGTATCTCACGAAGAGGGTGTGATCGAACCGGAAGAAAAATTCATGATCTCCAATGTGGTTGATTTTGGAGATGCATTAGTCAAAGATATCATGATTCCAAGAGCCGATGTGATTGCTGCCGATGTAAATTCAACATACGAAGAGCTGGTCAATATCTTCAAAAGTGAGACATATACCCGAATCCCGATATACGAGGATTCCAAGGAGAATATCATCGGTATCCTGAACATCAAAGACCTGTTCTTCTACCGGGAGCTTCTGGATATCCGTTATTTTGATCTGCGAAGCATCCTGCGAAAGCCGCTGTTCGTCTATGAATATCAAAAAACAAGCCAGATTTTCGCCGAGATGAAAACATCCGCTGACAGTATGGCGATTGTACTGGATGAATATGGACAGGCATCCGGTATTATCACAATGGAAGACCTGGTTGAGGAGATCGTCGGAGATATCCGCGATGAATACGATGAAAATGAAAATGATCTGATCCGTGATCTTGGCAATCACACCTACGATATAGATGCTTCCATTAAGTTAGATGACTTAAACGATAAGCTCCATACCGATTTTCAGTCAGAGGATTATGATTCACTAGCCGGATTTATCATCGAACTACTGGACAAAATTCCAACCGCCGGAGAAGAGGCGAACTGTGAAGGTGCCCATTTCAAAGTGACAGAGGTTCACCGGAACCGTATCGAACGTGTCACCCTCACACTTTTGCCAAAAGAATCTGACACAGAAAAAGCAGAAAAAGACGAGACGTAAATTTACGTCTCGTCTTTTTTCTTCTTTTTCTTATCTTTCTCGTTTGCCTGTTCCTGTTCTTTCGCCTGCTCCGCAGCCATCTCATCGATGATCTGTTCCATGATTTTCTTCTTGATGAAGATATCATAGCCAAGCAGAGACAGGAAATTCAGATTCTTAATATACTTATCTTCCGCACCAGGGAAATCATGCTCTGACAATTCAAACGTCTTCACGACACTGTTTTCCACCCGAAAATGCTGATGCTGTTCTAGCTTGTAAAGACTTGCATAAATCTCCTCCAAGCTGTGTGGTGCATCTGAATTTTCAAAATAATGATCAATCAACGGCTTCAGCATGATCTGGATATCACTGATCGATATCACATTTTTCAGATAATAGATATAAATCAGCAGAATCAGATGCTCCTTCGTATACCGTTTCTTTTCCGGCGGTGGAAGCAGATTGTTCTTCGTATAGTTGTTGATCATCGTTTTCGTCAGTGTCTTATCTTCCTCATACCGTTTGTTCTGCGAAAGATATTTATCCATGAACGTCGTCACCTGATCCATATAAAGCTCGATCGAAGGAAGATCCTCCGGCGCAATATAGCCAAGCTGTGTCATTTCCCGTATTTGTTTTTTCAGGTTGTCCTTTTCAATATCCATATAATATACGCTCCTAATGCGTATATTATATAGTATCGAAAACCATGTGTAAAGGTTTAAATGAATATATCTGATTAGTGTGTCTTGTAGTAGTTGATCAGACAGCCAGCCAGAATGATATCTCTCTCATCGTCTGTCAGGTCGCCCAGCTTCAAAGACAACTCCTTCATATCCTTGTTTACAACATATGCCTTGATGATCTCATCCTTGTTGCGGATTGCCTGCGCCACACCCGGAATAAATACATAATCATCCACATCAAAATCGTAATCTTCATCCATCACAAATGGAAGCATACCCCAGTTGATCAGGTTTGAACGATAACGCTTTGTCGCATACTCCTTGGCAATATTTGCCCAGCCGCCGAGTACCTTCTGGCAGGAAGCAGCCTGCTCACGTGCAGAACCATCGCCCGGCTTCACTGCAAAGATTGTACTTCCGACGCCCGTGTTTGAACCACATGCATCCGGGAACATTTCCTTTACCTTGTGCATAGCTGTCTTCATGTTCGGATCTGCTTCACCCATGCACTCGCCAGCTTCACGCACACGTTCCACTTTCTGGATTGCCTTGGCTCTGCCTACATACTCCGGATCCTTACGGGACAATGTAAACTCTGCAAGTCCAAGCGGATTGGAACGATACGAAGATGTCTCTCCAGATGGAATCAGCTCATCCGTCGTTGTAACCGGATCATGGATGACTGAAGCTACCTTGAGCATCAGATTATCTGTCAATGCCACCATCTCCGGCCAATCCTTGATGTTTGGTCCAAACTTAATCTTCTGCTCTGGCTGTGGATGTCCCCATCCGTTATAAACACGGTTGTCGTAGATCTTCCTGTCGAAGAAATATTTCTGTCCCTTGTATTCTACATCCAGATCGGTTGCAGCTGTTAAGAAGCCCTTGTTCGCTGCTGTCGCGGCGATCGAACGCGCATCCATCAGTGCAACAGAAGCAATCTGTCCATTCTGGATCTTGGAGCCTTCACGGTTCGGGAAGTTTCTTGTTGAGTGACGGATTGAGAATGCATTGTTCGCCGGTGTATCTCCTGCGCCAAAGCATGGTCCGCAGAATGCTGTCTTCACGATTGCTCCTGTCTCGATCAGATCGGAAAGTACACCGTTCTTTGCAAGCTCCATATAAATCGGAGTTGATGCCGGATATACAGAAAGTGTAAACTCGTCAGCGCCAATATATTTTCCACGAATCAGGTCTGCCGCCTGACAGATATTCTCGAATCCACCACCGGCACAGCCTGCGATGATTCCCTGCTCTACATAGAGTTTTCCGTCAACAACCTTATCCTTGAGCGTAAAGCCGATCTTGCCATCTAAGGATACCTGTGCGCGCTTTTCTACATCATCTAAGACATCCATCAGATTTGCCTTAACATCCTCGATTGTATAAACATTGCTTGGGTGGAACGGCATTGCGATCATAGGTTTTACCTTAGAAAGATCTACATAAACAACACCATCATAGTAGGCAACTGCACCCGGATTTAATTCCTTGTAGCACTCCGGTCTGTAGTGTGTCTCATACCACTCTTCGATCTTCTCGTCAGTCTTCCAGATAGAGGAAAGACAGGTTGTCTCTGTTGTCATAACATCGACACCGATACGGAAATCTGCGGACAGCTTATCTACGCCCGGTCCTACAAACTCCATAACCTTATTCTTTACATAACCACAACCAAAGGTTGCGCCGATAATTGCAAGAGCAACATCCTGTGGGCCAATGCCCTTCTGTACTTCACCGTCTAAGTAGATTGCTACAACACCAGGCTTAGCAACATCGTATGTACGCTTCAGAAGCTGCTTTGCAAGCTCGCCGCCACCTTCACCGATTGCCATTGTACCGAGGGCACCATAACGTGTATGGCTGTCAGAGCCTAAAATCATGGCACCACATTCTGCAAGCATCTCTCTTGCAAACTGATGGATAACTGCCTGATGAGGTGGTACATAGATTCCGCCGTATTTCTTTGCACAGGAAAGGCCAAACACATGATCGTCCTCGTTGATTGTTCCACCAACCGCGCACAAAGAGTTATGACAATTTGTAAGTACATATGGGATTGGGAACTCTGTCAGTCCTGATGCTCTCGCTGTCTGGATAATACCAACAAATGTAATATCATGGCTTGTCATCTTATCGAACTTGATTTTAAGCTGTTCCATATTGCCCGAAGTGTTGTGTGCTTCGAGGATTCCATATGCCATTGTGTTTTTCGATGCATCCTCTTTGGATGTCTGTACACCCTTCGATGCAAGTACTGCCTGTGCCTGTCCGTCATCTGGAACCAGTTCGGAACCATTCAGTAAGTATGCACCTGTTTCATAAAGTTTTACCATAATTCGCCTCCATACTCTCGTTTAATTTATTTGTAAGCTAAAATATAGCTTTCACTGTCTTCTAATGTTGCTGTATCAAAGTCCTTCACACCCTTATTTAAAGATGTTGCAAGTGTTTCACTCTGCCGGGAAAGATACTCCGTCTCATCCACGACCTGCTCATTGACATAATAAGTACCATCCACATTCTGGACACATGGTCCATCTGTGATCACACCATCCGAATACCGTTTCAGGCAATATTCATCCCCAGAAGTCCGTGTCGATAACCAAGGAAATGCGACAAAGCTGCTGTCACTGCAGAAGCTCCGCACTTTCGCATAGCCAAGGTAAGAAACCGCACCATCCCGGTAGGTAAAGATAAAGCAACTCACATAGGTCTCGTTGCGTTCCATGCTGTTATAGAAAAATGCCTCTGGCACACCGTCCTCATCGACATCATATAACAGCATGCTGTCCGGTTTGATATTTTTATAGAACGAATCTAATATATTAATACCGTCCTCAGTCTCTCCAAGTACCTTCTGGATTTCTGAATCTGCATTTTCTGCCAGCTTCACATATGCCTTCTGCCAATCGGCTGCCATAGACAGCTTGTATTTCTGAAGATTCATATCCTCAGCATAATATTTTTCCAGCTTATCGAGCAGATTCAGTGCGTTCTGGTTATCCCCGATCTCAATATACGTATCAAGCAGACCGCCATAATAATTCATGCCTGTCGAATACGCAAGCTTGTATAATGAGTAAAATTTGTCAATATACTGAGAATCCAGCGGGTCTAACTGCACAGACTGGCAAATATTCAATGCTGTAAAATAATCTCCCTGTTCATATGCTGCCTGCGCTGTGTCATACAATGCCCGGTAAGACTCGATCACCTGAATATTGTTGGTAAGCACAGTCGTATAATCTGCAATATCCGTCACCGACAGTCCATTTATAATTGAAATATAACTATTCATTGCATCCGCCGTAATTTCGCCATCTACATACTGCTGATACTTCTCATTTAAAACCTCGATCACAACCTCTTTTTTCGTATCTGTATCCAGTCGGAGATTGATCTTGTTGATTGTCTCGTTCGCCTGCACAACGCCCTGTCCATTGTAATTCTGGTTTGAATTATAAATCTGTTCGATCGCATCCCGGTATTCGGTACGATTGACAAGCACATTGTATTTTGTACAGATACTCTTTGTCTCATCGATACTGTTGATTGCATCATAGGCTGCGACTGTATAAATGTAATCCTTTTCCCCAGTCTGATATTCCAGGCAGATGTGCTTCGCATAATCCGGAAGCATTTCCTGTACTGCCTTTTGCTTTTCGCTGTCTAACGCTTCGTAGCTTTTTTGTACCTCGCTCCACTGTCCGGCTTCAATACCGTCAAATACCTTATATTCATTGTAGTACGGATATAGGAAGACGATTGCCGCACAGGCAACGAACGCAAGCACTATAAACGACACAATAATAAGTTTATTCCATGTCTTTTTCATCCTTGCACCTCCTAATCAATCACAACAGGCTTTGCCTCTGCATCATCTGCCGGTAATGTATCAGCGCCTTCCGTATCCTGTGCAGATACATCACTTGGTGTTGCCTGCTCAAACGGCTGTTCCACCCATGTATCAGTCAGATCAGACGGAGTTGCAATTCCCCGAAGGGCAGTTACCTGCTGCTCGTATTTGGATGTATCTGTTTCCGTGGCAAACCCTTCTACATGCAGGTTCTTTTCCTTCTCTCCCACCTGCGCGTAGGAAGGTGCAATGACCAAACGGTAGACAAACAGTGCAGCTGCGGCAATTCCGACGATCAGCATCATCAAAGACAGCACGCCAAAAAACTTATGGGCGCCGCCCGCTTTCATCTGCTCGTATGTATCGTCATCAACATCCGCGTACTTCGCACGCTTCTTCTCCTGTTTTGCCTTGATCTTCTCATCTTTGATCCGGTTCTTGCGCTCCCATTTGTTCTCCTCCGCAACATACGCACCAAACAATGCAGAAGATTTGCTTTCTTCCTCCGGCGTTTCCGACTGTGCAGATGTATCCTCTGCTGCCACTTTCGTGCTTTCCGGTTCTGTTGATTCTGCTTCCGATTCCGCCTCCAGAGATGCATCAGATGTATCTTCCGCCGTCACTTCTGGATTTTCTGGCGCCGCATCCGGATGTGTATCCTCTTCCGTTTCTTCCTGCTGCTGTGACTCTATTGGAATCAAATCAATTTCTTCCCGATTATTTATGTTATTTTTGTCTTTCTTCTTTCTTCTCATAACAAAACTCCTTTGTTTTTGTTGTGTAAAAGCTTAACAAATTGATTATATCAATTTCGACCAGATTATTCAAGAAAGATTGTAATTTGCCAAGAAAAACCATCGACTCCCTTTACATTTTTTATCAGAATGGTATAATTATTGTGTTTTTTACTGTATTTATGAGAAATGGAGTGCAATATATGAAAAAGAACATCGAGATCAGATGGCACGGACGTGGAGGTCAGGGTGCCAAAACCGCAGCACTTCTGCTTGCGGACGTTGCTTTCAACACAGGCATGCACGTCCAGGGATTTCCGGAGTATGGTCCGGAACGTATGGGCGCACCGATCACAGCCTACAATCGAATTGGTGAATCCGAGATCCGGGTACATTCCAATATTTACCATCCGGACTATGTGGTTGTTGTAGATGAGACTCTGCTTCATTCCGTAGATGTCACAAATGGTCTGAAGGAAGATGGTGCCATCGTAATTAACACACCTCGTCCAAAAGAAGAGATTCTTCCTTTATTAAATGGATACAAGGGAAGCGTTTATACGATTGATGCTCACAAAGTATCAATGGAAACACTTGGAAAGTATTTCCCTAACTCCCCAATGCTTGCTGCTATCGTAAAGGTTGCAGACATCATGGATAAAGATGTGTTCTTATCCCAGATGCAGGCATCTTATGAGCACAAATTTGCAAAGAAGCCGGAAGTAATCGATGGCAATATGCGTGCACTGAAAATGGCGTTCGAGGAGGTAAAATAAATGTCAAAGGCAACGGATATTTCTAAAATCAATGAACATAGTCCTTACTATGATATGACGCCGGGTAACCAGATCTATGGTGGCGGCGGTTCCCGTAAATTCTGTACAGGCGAGTGGAGAACAAAAACTCCAGTGATCGACTGGGAAAAATGTACACAGTGTCTGCTCTGCACACCAGTCTGCCCGGATAGCTGTATTCCGGTAAAGGACGGAAAAAGAGAAGACTTCGACTTAGACCACTGCAAAGGCTGCGGTATCTGTGAGCGCGTCTGCAGCTTCGGTGCAATTACAATGAAGGAGGGAATCTAATATGGCAATTCGTGAAAGAATGTCAGGTAATGAAGCAGTTGCACATGCAATCAAGCAGATCAATCCTGACGTAATGGCAGCATTCCCAATTACACCATCGACAGAGATTCCGCAGATGGTATCCACCTTCATTGCAAACGGCGACATCGACACCGAGTTTATCCCGGTTGAGTCCGAGCACAGCTCCATGAGTGCCACCATGGGTGCCTGCGCCGCCGGTGCAAGAGCCATCACAGCGACTTCTTCCTGTGGTCTTGCCTACATGTGGGAGGTGCTTTATGTCGCAGCTTCCGATCGTCTTCCGATTGTTATGGCAGTTGTAAACCGTGCCTTAACCGGACCGATCAACATTAACTGTGACCACTCTGACAGTATGGGTGCCAGAGATGCCGGCTGGATTCAGATCTACGCCGAGAACAATCAGGAAGCCTACGACAATTACATCCAGGCGTTCCGCATTGCCGAGCATCCGGATGTCAAGCTTCCATTTATGGCTTGTCAGGATGGTTTCATTACCAGCCACGCGGTTGAGAATATCTCACTGATTGAGACAGAGAAAGTAAAAGAATTTGTAGGAATCTATGAACCAGAAAACTTCCTGTTAAATGCAGATATGCCAATGGCAGTTGGTCCTTATGCGAACTCTCCATTCTACATGGAGACTAAAATGAACCAGCGTATCGCCATGAAGAATGCAAAGAAGGTTATCTTAGAGGTTGCTGAGGAATTCGAGAAGATCTCCGGAAGAAAGTACGGACTTTTCGAAGAGTATCGCATGGATGACGCCGAGTACGTGATCGTGATCATGGGTTCTGCTGCCGGAACAACAAAGGAAGCTGTCGATGAGCTTCGCGAGCAGGGCATCAAGGCGGGCATGATCAAGGTACGTGTGTTCCGTCCATTCCCAGGAACTGAGTTAGCTGCTGCCCTCAAAAACGCAAAAGGCATCGCCATCATGGATCGTGCAGAGAGCTTCTCCGGATGTGGCGGTCCACTTGGTTCCGAGCTGAAGGCTGCTTTATACGATGTAAAGAATGAAGCTACAACTGTCAACTATTTCTACGGTCTTGCCGGAAGAGATTACACGGTAGAAACTGCCTGCGGTATCTATCAGGATCTGATGGATTATGTATCTGGCAAGCAGGAAGTTGAACAGTTCAAGTATATCGGACTTAGAAAGTAACGGAGGGAATCGAGATGGCATTTAATTTCAAAGAAGTAATGAGCAAACCGGAACGTCTCGCTCCGGGACATAGAATGTGTGCAGGCTGTGGCGGAACAATCGCTGTTCGTACAGTTCTGCGTGCCCTGCATGAGGGCGACAAGGCAGTCATCGGAAATGCAACCGGCTGTCTGGAAGTATCCAGCTTCATGTATCCATATACCGCATGGGAGGACAGCTACATGCACAATGCATTTGAAAATGCAGGTGCTACCCTGTCTGGTATCGAGACTGCTTACCATGCATTAAAGAAGAAGGGAAAGATTTCCGCTAACTATAAGTTCATCACATTCGGTGGTGACGGCGGTACTTACGATATCGGTCTCCAGTCTCTGTCAGGTGCGATGGAGCGTAATCACGATATGGTATATGTGTGCTACGATAATGGTGCTTACATGAACACCGGTATCCAGCGTTCTTCTGCTACACCAATGTTCGCAGATACAACGACAACACCTGTCGGTAAATGCTCCAACGGTAAGATGCAGAACCGGAAGGATCTCGCGTCCATCATCGCAAACCATGATATTCCGTATGTTGCACAGTCTACCTTCATCGGAACAATGAAGGATCTGTACGAGAAGTCTGAGAAGGCAATCTACACACCGGGTGCTGCATTCTTAAATATCATGTCACCATGTCCTCGTGGCTGGCGGTATGATACACCCGATATCATGAAGATCTGCAAGCTCGCAGTGGAGACATGTTACTGGCCACTGTTCGAGGTTGTGGAAGGCAAGTGGATCTTGAACTACGAGCCAAAGAAGAAGCTTCCTATCGAAGACTTCCTTCGTCCACAGGGAAGATTCAAGCATCTGTTCAAGCCTGAAAACGAGAACCTCCTTGTACAGTATCAGGAAGAGGTTGACCGCAGATGGGAAAACCTGCTGTATATGTGTTCGAAGTAGGATATGTCTACTAATTCATATTCAAAACTATGTAAAAATGGTGGTCGATAATAATCGGCCACCATTAAAAATTTACGGTTCTTTATTTGACTAATCCACTGATAATATCATTTACTTCTTTTTCTGAGATATTGATCTTATCGGCTATCTCGGATACACTCATTCCAGTTTCATGATATGCTTCTACTTTTCCTTTAATCACACCAATTTCAATGCCTTTTTCAATACCTTTTTCTGTTCCAATCTCGATACCCTTATTTAATACTCCTTGACTCGCGTTACACATCTCTTCCACGCTCCTTTCGATGTCCTCATTGTATGGAATATGATATTCATTTTCAACAATATCTCTTTTTTCCGCCTTGCTTAATGCGGACGCAAAAAATGTTTCCAATAACCGGTGTAGCTTTAGTTCTTCTGACGATGCTCCAGCCACCTCTTCCGCCAGGCCAATTACCACTACTGTCATAAGATCATATTTGTCCTTGTCCGGATAATTCCCGACGACATTCGTCTGTTCAAAAGAATACGATGTGATTGTATCTTTCCGGTATTCTTCCTTGCACCTTGTACACACCCAGATTGAATACACCTTTTTGATCTTTTCGTATTCCGATTTGACAAATTCGCGCTGTTTCTGTGAAGAAATCATCCTCGCACAATAATATATGCCCCTTGTCACAATATCATACGACAGATTCTCAACTTCGTTTTGAGCTTCTACATTTATAAGCATTTTTACCAGCTCATCTTCCTGTGGGAATCTCACATAAAATCTGATATCAAAAAATACTTTTCCCTCTTCTCTTGATGTATCCTCTGTATTCATTCCGTCGATAGACTTCACATCGTAAAAATCATTCACGTGTGTAAGCGATGCATCTACCTTGATTTTTGAAATTTCTGGCTCTCCCTCTATGCACGAAATGATATTTGGAATTTCCATATCTGAAAATTCTTTTACACAATATTTTAATATGTATGCAAGAATATTCTTCTGTGACAGGAATTTTTTGACATTTTCGTCATATAAAATCTCTTCTTTTGTCTTAGCCATAAGCATTCCTTTCCGTTAATTATAACAAGTATGTATTTTTTCCGCAATCATTGAATTCTTTTTATCAGGCAATGTTCTGATAGTATTCGTGTTATGCGAAATACACATGCAATCGTTTTTCTATATACCATTGGTATATTTATATTGTCATATACCAATGGTATTGTCAAAATGTTTGTGGTAAAATAGAAATATATCTTATATTCAAACGAAAGGAGTACAGGTAATAATGGTAAATTTAGATAGAGAACGCTTAAAAGAATGCCGCCTAAAGCTCGGAATAACCAAACAGGAGGCTGCTAAGAGAATTCAAATATCCCAACCCGCTTATCTTCGATACGAAGCTGGTACACGCAATCCTTCGATACAGATCATCGCTAAAATGGCCGAAGTTTTTTCAACATCCACAGATTATTTAATTGGAAACACGGCGGAATCACAGTCAGATAAAATGATAATTGAGCAAAATGAATCCCCTTCGCTTTTCGCTCTCACAGAAACATGCAAAGGGTTATCAGAATCCCAATTAGAAAAACTTATCATATACGCCAAGGCATTATCAACTTCTAATTCAAATTGAAAAACAAATATATATAACTAAGTTTTGGGTGCTGTTGAGTTTGTTGCATACCACGGATTTCCGTGGTATGGGCAAAAAAATTTCGCGCTGAAAGGTACGCCAACGTCCCTTTCAGCGCGAATCGTCTAAATCTACTTTTTCGGTTAAAATCTTCTTTTTGATTTCCTGCCAAGGCTCATATACAAAACATCTAGTCTTTTATATACTTCTAAACGGCACAGCAAAAGAGGGGCGGCAGTATAATTGCCGTCCCTCTTTTATCCCATCTGAGCATCTTCTACTCCCAGATTGTTTCGTACTTCAGCGAATTAAGAACCGTTTTATCCGGAACTCCTAAGATCAGTGTGTCTGCATTCCCCTTAGAATCAACAACATTGTAGAGATATTCCCATTCGTCTTCTGACGCCCAATGGCGGATTTTTACCCCGCATCCCCCATCGCAAGCCCACGCTGAGGTGCGGTGTTCGTAGCGTGTCTCAAATCCCTTTGTGGAGCCTTTACCCGTCGTCGGACAAAGATGGCTCGACTTTGTCTGTCCTTTTTCTGTGATGTCTGTATTACAATACTTACAAAACTCGTGCGTAACACCAGTTTTTTCATTCGGCTCCTGTCCTACCCAGTTATGCCCGGAGCATTTGATCTCTCCGCCGCAGGACTTGCATCTGAACCCAAGGGACGTCACTTCCCAAGAGGAATGCCTGCAGGCGTAGAAATCGCCTGTGGTCTTGTCCTTCAAGCCGTCGTACAATACTTCCCAGTCGTGATAATAAGCCTTCTGCTCGCCGCACTTGGAACACTTATACCCCGCCAGCGTCACGACCGAAAAATCGTGATTGCATACCGGAGGCGCCGGGATGTCCGTCGTGCCGCCCGTGTTCCCATTGTCCTTGCCAGTATCACCCTTGACCGTATCCCCCGTGCCGCTTCCGCCGCTGTGGTTTCCAAGTGCCGTCAGAACATTGTTGCTCTCCGACCGCAGGGACACATAGCAAGCCGAGACTGCCGAAGTCACGCCGTTAAACGTCACTCCCGGAGCCTTGTCCGTCTTTTTCACAAGCACGATCTGGATCGCCTC
>DJEI01000083.1:0-302 GCA_002431865.1 Lachnospiraceae bacterium UBA5902 | reverse complement strand
CCCGCCTTCTGTCCGTTTGCCGCCCAGTTCATCCAGCCGTAGCTCTGCGCATGAACGCGGTAATAAATATCGTAGTAGTTTGCAACCTCTCCGGTAAGATACATCTGGATCGCCTCAAGGCGCTTTGCCTGCCCGGTCGTACCCGCAGTAAGCCCGTCGCTCTTCCATCCGTTCCATCCATAGGTCTGCACCTGCGTCTGATACTTTACTGATCCCGAATACTTACCCGATACTGAAATCTGGATACCCTCAAGGCGTTTTGCCTGTCCGGTCGTTCCGCTTACCGTGCCGTCTGACACATC
>DJEI01000030.1:7742-19504 GCA_002431865.1 Lachnospiraceae bacterium UBA5902 | reverse complement strand
TAAATCCTGCATTCAAGCTACCTTTATGCCTCATTTTCCTTCTCTACCAGCTTGTCTGCGCCGTACATCTCACGCAGCTTCGGCTTCTCGATCTTTCCGGTCGCATTTCGAGGAATCTCATGGAAAATAATCTGCTTTGGTCTCTTATATCTTGGTAGTTCCAGGCAGAAGTTCTCGATTTCTTCCTCTGTACATGTCATGCCGTCCTTGATCTCGATGATAGCGGCTGTCTTCTCACCCAGCCGGCGGTCTGGAAGTCCGATGACTGCCACATCCTTGATCTTGTCATGCTTGCGCAGAAAATCCTCAATCTGTACCGGATAGATATTTTCGCCTCCACTGACGATGACATCCTTCTTCCGGTCAACAAGGAAATAGAATCCATCCTCATCCTGTCTTGCCATATCTCCGGTGAACAGCCAGCCGTCCTTGATCGTTTCTGCGGTTGCTTCCTCATTTCTGTAATAACAGGTCATCACGCCCGGTCCCTTGACACAGAGCTCTCCGACTTCGCCCTGTTGTACCGTCACGCCGTTCTCGTCCACAATCTTACATTCCCAACGATAGCCCGGCACCCCGATTGCACCGACCTTATGTATATTCTCCACACCCAGATGCACACAGCCCGGTCCGGTTGACTCGGAAAGTCCGTAGTTCGTATCGTACTGGTGATGTGGAAAATATTCTTTCCAACGCTTGATCAGTGATGGCGGTACCGGCTGCGCGCCGATATGCATGAGCCGCCACTGGGAAAGCTCATAATCCTCTAACTTCAGGTCGCCACGATCCAGCGCATCCAGAATATCCTGCGCCCACGGAACGAGCAGCCAGACGATCGTACAATGCTCACTCGATACCGCGGAGAGAATCGTCTCCGGCTTTGTACCCTTTAAGAGCACCGCCTTGCTGCCTGCCACCAGACTTCCCATCCAATGGAACTTCGCACCCGTATGGTACAGCGGCGGGATACACAGGAACGTATCGTCCCGGCTCGTGCCGTGATGCTTCTGCTCCATCTCCGCTGCCTGCGTCAAACTCTGGTGTTTATGTAAAATTGCCTTCGGAAATCCTGTCGTTCCTGATGAAAAATAAATCGCTCCAAAATCATCATCTGTGATCTCTACATTCGGTGCATGACTCGAACAATCTGCCACAAGCTGGTGATAGCTCTCCGCAAAATCCGGACAGTTGTCCCCGACGTAAATCA
Organism: Lachnospiraceae bacterium UBA5902; assembly: GCA_002431865.1. Lineage (GTDB taxonomy): Bacteria > Bacillota > Clostridia > Lachnospirales > Lachnospiraceae > Coprococcus_C. The sequence goes on along the minus strand of DJEI01000030.1, from coordinate 18,297 downwards.
GCAGTCTACCCTTGGAAAGGCGCTCTGCATTTGCCTCGATTCGTCCGATGAACGCCGGACCAAACACGATCATATCAACCTCTGCCAGCTCTGCACAGTATAAGATTTCATCCGCATCATACCGGAAATTAAACGGTACCGCGATAGCTCCTGTCTTCAAGACACCGAAATAGATCGGCAGCCACTCCAGACAGTTGTACATCAAAATCGCAACCTTATCACCCTTCTTGATGCCTCTTCCAATCAGCATGTTTGCAAACCGGTTTGCCTTCTCATCGAAGACACTCCATGTAATCTCTCTTCGATATGGTTCAAATCTCGATGGCTGTATCAGTTCAAACTCCTTCCAAGAAGTTCTTCTCGTATCCGGCTCATCCGGATTCAGCTCCACCAGTGCAACCTCATCCGGGTACAATCTGGCATTTCTCTCTAGGTACTCTGTAACTGGCATTTTCTTTTGCGACTCCTTAATTTGATATATATTTGCACACGGCTTCCATCAGCTTCCTTGCACTAACAGGTTTTTGAAGCCATGCTTTCATTCCATATTCTTCTCCATGAAACTCATCGTCTGCATATAACCGGGAAGACAACGCAATCACTGGAACCGTCCTTCCATCCTCGCGAAGCTGTCGTATGCCCATCGTTGTTGCATAACCATCCATAAACGGCAATCCCATATTCATCAATATCAGATCATAGTAATGCACTGGTGACCGTTCAAAAATACAGATTGCATCCTCACCATTGATTGCACGGTCGACGGCAAGTCCATGTTCTGTCAAAATCTGCTCCTCAATCGAAGCGGTAATATCATTATCATCTACAACCAGCACATGCTGTCCGGAAAACATTGTTTTCCTCTCACACGCAGCTTCCCAATCGCTCCAGTCAAAATACTGAATCTCTCCTGCGGCATCCTTGGACTCTGTTCCATACCGCAGTTTCATTCCAACTGTAATCTTCGTCCCACAACCGGTCTTCGTCTCAACCTCAATTTCTCCATCCAACAGCCGAACCAGATTCTGCACGATCATCAGCCCCAAGCCAGAGCCTTCCACACGCTCAATCCGGTCTGAATGCTCTCTTGCAAATGGCTCGAACATAATTTTCCGAAACTCCTCAGACATACCGACTCCATTGTCCTGCACATAAAATTCAAAGTATCCGGTCGTTTTGTCCATCGGTTTCTCTTTGATCCCACAAAATATCTCACCCCGATATGGCGTGTAGTCAATTGCATTTTGCAATAAATTTAATAATATCTGCTGCAGCTTCTCCACATCTCCAATCACATTGCGATGGTAAAGCTGTGCCATGTCCAGATGCATTGTGTGTCGCCGAAGCCGCATGGATGGCTTGACAATATCAAGCGTATTTCTCCACAGATTTTCTACAGATGTCTGCTGCATCTGTAACAGCGTCGTCCCCTGCTGTATCGCGTCTGTATTGATCATCTGACGCACCATACGGAAGATTGCCTTTGCTGACAGGGAAATCTCCTCGATACACGCGGTCACACGTTCCGGATTCGTGACAAATGTCCGCGCAACGGATGCATTTCCGACAATCATATTGATCGGCATCTGCAATTCCTCATTGAGCCGCTTGAGATACATATTTTTGATTGCATACGCCTGCTCACTTTGCAGATACGCATCCTGAATCGCCTGACGCTGCTTTAACTCCGCAGACTTCTTGCTGTCAATATTCATATGGAACCAGTTTAAAATCTTCGGTTCCTCATCTTTCCATTCCACTACCTTGAACACATCTCTGCGCCATACATTTTCTCCTGTGCATATAATATACTCACATTCCTGAGTATCGCTGTGCTTCAAAAGTTTACGCAGATTATCCCGCCCACAGAAATTATATCGATATTCCTGATATTCTGGTGCAACCAGCTCCTGTATCTCAAAATTCTGCTGGCTGTAACTGCAATTCCGTGGTATCGGAATCCCCTGCTTCTTCAAATTATCGTGCAGAATTTCAAACGTGTCCTCTTCCAGATCAATCTCCTCAATCAACAACCATTCATCGCACATAGATGCGATGGCATGATTCAATTTGTCATTTGACGATTCCTTAAAATCCCCGTTTTTATCCATTTCAAAAATCCCCCATGTTCTCCTTTTTTCTTATGGTTTCCTGTTCTTTATTGATAAAATACTGCCCAGAAATATGTACCATCCTGCGCACGCGCCACGCTGACGCCAAGATACGCACAATTATCCAGATCCACGGTCCCCTGATTTTCCTCGTTCATCTGTGCAATATAAGTATCCAATGCCTTTTTTATCATCGTGACATCTTCCTTTAAAGAAAATGTATATGTCACCCATCCGGTATTCGGTATTTTATATGTGGCAATCGCCTGATTGCCAAGCTCCGTTAACGCGGCATTTAATTCATCCATGCTGGTATATACCAACGCCGCGCTTTTTGCCGCTGTCTCTTTTGCAGCAACTGTAAATTCATCCCTCTGTGTCAGAGTATTCCCCTTTGCTTCGTGCTGCTTCGCACATAAATCATAAAACTCCTGCGCATAAGCCGTGCAATCCACTTCCTCCACCGGACTCACGTCTGTCTCCGTCTGTAAGATCTGCTGTGTCGTTGCCTCGGATGCAGCCGTTGTCTCATCCCCATTCTGCTTCCTCTGAAAATATGCAAAAGTCCCAATACCTAACAACAGAACAATACCACAGACCATACCAATCTGCTTTTTTCTATGTTCCTTCTTTTTCCGGTCTGCCTGCATATCCGACAACATCTGAGATATTCCACTGTGCGTCATCATGGATGTGCTTCCTGTTTGCTCCATCGACGTCTCGTACAATGCCTGATACAACTGCTCCGCATTTGCATACCTCTGTGCCGGATCAATTGCAAGTCCCTGCATCAAAACAGCTTCCTCCTGCGGTGCGATCACAAGTCCCATCGCAGATGGCGGCACAAGTCTGTCCTGCTTTGCCCGATCGACGGCACGCGGCACCTTCACCCCGGTCATGCAATTATACATCGTCGCACAAAGCGCATATACGTCGGAATACGGTCCAATCTGTGCTCCCGGTGTCACCTGTTCGATTGGTGAATATCCACCCTTTTGCACGCGGAGATAATTGTAATTTCCATACATTCGCGCAGCGCCAAAATCAATCAGTTTCACCTTTCGGTCATGTGTGATCATGATATTGTCCGGGCTGATATCCCGATGAATCACATCTCGTTTATGTACACCCGCCAACGCACGGATAACCGGACGCATGATTGCCAGAGTCTCGGACACAGATAACCTGCCTCCCCGGCCTTTCACATACGCATCCAGCGACTGTCCTTCCACAAAATCCATGACAAGGTAAGCTGTGTTGTTCTCTTCAATAAACGTGTAGACATTTACCACTCCAGGCTGCTCTCCCAAGGCAGCCAGCACACGACCTTCCTCAATATACTGCTGTTTCATCTTCTCGAAGCTCTCACGTTTTTCGCCTGCCTCGGTGTAAACATTTGGATCTCCGGGATTCCGGTAGCAGTACCCGCGCATATAGAATTCTTTGATTGCAACCTTCCGCTGCAGCTTCACATCATACCCAAGATACGTAATTCCAAATCCGCCATCTCCAAGTACCCGCTCAATGTAATATTTGTTCTGTTCCAGATACGTTCCCGAAGGTAACTGATGTGCTTCCATGCGCGCTCCTGTTTTTGTCGATGATTGGTTTTATTTTATCACAACAGCCATTAGAATTCTATCCCTTTTCTGGCAGAAATTCCCTGCTCATACGGATGCTTTTCTTTTTTCATTTCCGTGACATAATCCGCAAGTGCCAGAAGCTTGTCCGATGGATTCCGCCCAGTCAGAATGAATTCGATCTGCGCCTGATTGCACGACAGCACTTCCATCAATGTACTCTCATCAAGTAACCCATACTTTACAGCATGCAAAACTTCATCCAAAACAACAACCGCCGCAACTGTTTTTTTCTCCTGCTGGTTGTCATGCTGTTTTTTCTGTTTTTTAATCCAGGTCCCGACCTGCGCCAGCATATCTGCAAAATACGCGCGTGTCTTTGCAAGCTCCTCCTCATTCATCCAGCTCACAAATCCATACATCTGTGGGGCATGCAATGTCTCGATGCCAAGCTTTTGCAGCATGGCGGTTTCACCAGATGTATCATCCTTCAAAAACTGCACGAATAACACCGGAAGCTCATTTCCAGCCGCGCGTACAGCCAGTCCTACAGCGGCTGTCGTCTTTCCTTTTCCATCTCCATGATAGATCTGTATCATATCTGTCTCCTTTTATAATCAATTGTTGATTCCTGTAGTTTAATCCACGATCCTTTACACAGGAATCACTTTATTCTCATTTGCAAAGTCCCAGAATTTCGTAGATTTTCTCCATATCAAGACTTTCCCGCAGAATCTGTGCCAGCTTGTCAAACTGCTGCTCCCGGTATTCCTGCATGGTCAAATATTGACTTTCTCCCCTAGTTTTCCCTTTGCGTGCATACAACAGCCTGATAAATGCCTCGCGGAATGCAACCTCATCGAATATGCCATGGATATAACTGCCCGCCACAGTTCCTGCCGTGTAGCCAAGTATGTTTCCTGCTGAATCGCTGATGAAAGGATAAATTGGGGTTGTAGTTTTCATGGTGTATACGGAATCACCGGCAATGATTTTCGTATCCGATTGCTGTGATGTCACATTGCTGCCCGCAATTTCCGTCCGCCCCATATGAATCTCATAACCAGCGACTTTTTCCCCACTAAGCGATGCAAACTCTCCATCCAGCATTCCAATCCGGTATGTGCGGTTCTCCAACTGTTTTTCTTCTTCGAACACGGTTGTAACCGGCAGCAAATCCATGCCTCGCACACTTCCAAGCGCACTCTCTGTCTGCAATGGGTCCATCAAAGCTTCGCCAAGCATCTGATACCCGCCACAGATACCGAACACGATTGTTCCCTTCTTCGCCAGCCGTGTAATCTTTGCTTCCAGTCCGCTTTCCCGCAGCCAGAGCAGATCCTGAATCGTGTTCTTAGTGCCCGGAAGCAAAATGGCATCCGGTTCTCCAAGCTCTGACGGCTTTGTCACATAGCGCACCGACACATCCCATTCCATGCTGAGCGCCTGCATATCTGTAAAATTTGAAATACGCGGGAACCGGATCACAGCCACATCAATCTCCGCCTGTACATGTGTCTCTTCCAGGCTCGTTGCAAGAGAATCCTCATCCTCGATATCGACATCTGCATACGGTACCACGCCAAGCACCGGCTTTCCGGCACGTTTTTCCAGCATCGTGATGCCCGGATCTAATATTCTCTTATCGCCCCGGAATTTGTTCACGATCAGGCCTTTGATTCGTGCCTGCTCCTCCGGTTCCAGGAGCATTACCGTACCGATCAGCTGCGCAAATACACCTCCGCGGTCGATGTCGCCAACCAGAAGCACCGGTGCATCTGCAATCTTCGCCATTCCCATATTCACGATATCATCCTGTTTCAGATTGATCTCCGCAGGACTTCCAGCGCCCTCGATCACAATGATATCATGATCTGCGGCAAGCTGCTCGTAGCTTTCCCGAATCACCGGAATATATTCTTTTTTCTTCGCAAAATAATCCATCGCCCGCATATTTCCGACAACCTGTCCCTGCACGATCACCTGCGAACCCATGTCGGTTGTCGGCTTGAGCAGAATCGGATTCATCCGCACAGATGGTTCCACGCCTGCTGCCATCGCCTGTACAACCTGTGCTCGTCCCATCTCCTGACCCTCACTTGTCACATAGGAATTCAACGCCATATTTTGGGATTTGAATGGGGCAACCTTGTAGCCATCCTGTTTGAATATACGGCAAAGTCCTGCCGCAATGAGGGATTTTCCAGCGTTGGACATCGTGCCCTGGATCATAATTGATTTTGCCATTTTGTGTCTCCTTGTCATTTAAAACTCATTTGTTCCAACGAACACTTCATATATTCTTTGATATCGATATCCTTTTTTCGAAACCGTGGAATCTGGTACAATCACATGTAAATCTACTAGCTGATCTATTATCCTTGACACAACATTCACAGATACCCCTGACAGATCCTGTATTTCTTTTTTATTAAACACAATCTGCTTCATAATCACAGGCATAATTCTATATATCGAATTTCCTTTTATCTGCTTAATTGTCTCCATATCTTCTTTGTAAATCACCTTAATTCGTTCCAGTTTGTTAGTATATGAATTGCACTGATCAATCACACACTGTAAAAAGAATTTAATATATCCTGCAATATTACCTCTTCTGCATTCCATAAGATATCTCTGATAAGATGGCTTATATAATTCGAGAATCTCTGACATGTACAAAATCAGAGTACTTTCATCCATCATTGCCATTTGTACCGGAATCAACGCTCTGCCAAGCCGTCCATTTCCATCCTTATATGCATGAATCGTCTCAAACTGCATATGGGATAAAGCAACATTTACCAACAAAGGATCTGTAAACGCATCATTCATATAATCGTATAAATTTATAAGCAATCCATAAACTTCTTCTGGATCTGGCGGAATAAATGTTGCTCCCTCAATCGTACATCCTCTTGGTCCTATCCAATTCTGTGTCGTTCGGATTTTTCCGGGCGTTCTTTGCGATCCTCTCACACTATCTAATATAATTTTATAATTTCTTTTTTCACTACTATATATAAGTCTAGGTTTATTTTACCACATTTTTCACACTAGCCAATCTGCGAATGAATTCCTGATTCTCACTATGGGAACGGATTCCGATACGAAAATATGTATCATCAAGTCCCTCAAAATCATCACACGAACGAACCAGGACTCCCACGTCAAGCATCCGCTCTTTCAAGTCCGGTTCATCACGGAATAACAGAAAATTCCCATATCCATCATACACCTCCGTCACCAGCTCACGCAGACGCGGTACAAGATATGCGCGTTCCTCCTGTAGATTCTCACATGTCTTCGCCAGATATTCCATATCTGACAATGCCGCGATACCCGCCATCTGTGCCGGAATCGACGTGTTCCACGGCTGAATCCTTGCGCGAATTTCTGACTGCAGCTCTGTATCCCCGCAAGCCAGATACCCAAGTCGAAGTCCTGCCATACAGTAAATCTTCGTGAATGCACGGAGCACCAGCAGACGCGGATGTTTCGCCAGATAAGGCATCATACTGTACGCTGCTTCCTCCTCCAAAAACGGCAGAAAGCACTCATCCACACAGACATACGCCTGCATCTCCTCCGCCTTCGCAAGCACGCGCAGAATCTGTTCCCGTGTAAATAATGTCCCGGTTGGATTGTTCGGATTGCATAGGAATACGAGGCGGATTGAATCGTCCAGTTTTGCAAGCAGACGTTGAATCACGGTTTCAGAATCAAACTGCAGCCTATCCTGTCCGCTCATATCATCAACGCGTCCATCCGCATCCTCGCATCCTGCATGGCACATCTCACCCCCGCCAGCTGCAACCGCTTCCGCGTATCCGGTAAATGTCGGCGCGAATGTTAACGCCTTTCCAGAAAGTGTCTGTCCCAGTGCAAACAGAAGCTCAGCCGCGCCATTTCCCGGAATGATCCGCTCCGCTGGTATCTGCTTCGCCTTCGCAATCGCATTGCACAACTGCTCCGCCTTGTAATCGGGATATCTGCCGGTCAGCACGATTCCCTCGTGCGCTGCCTGAATACTCGCAAGCGGCATACCGAGAGGATTGATGTTGATGGAAAAATCATATTCAATTGGATTTCGGTAGACATCACCACCATGCTTATAGTTATATTCCATGTTTTATTCCTCACATTTTTATGAAACCGTTATTGCTTCACATATCTTTGATTCTTACTATTCGGTTTATCAGGTAACGTCATTCTGATAATCCCCAGTTCAATTGCCGGATTGATATAATTTTTTCTAAGTGTTTCTTTCGACCGCAATCCCAGTGCTTTCATAATGGCATTTGATGTATATGGTATATCATACTCCATCACATCTAACATACGTTTTACATATTCTGACGTTCCAGAGTCTGATTTGCGAATCTGTGCGATCACTTCGTCAAGAATCTGGCAAATCATCTCCAGCATAAATTCGATAAAGCTATTGGAATTACCATTGACATGACATTGTGCGATTGCGTCATAATATTCTGTCTGATATTTTTCTATCTGGCACTCCAATGGAATATACTCAAAAATATTTCTCCAGCGATACAGGATAGCCATATGCCACAATCTTGCCATTCTTCCATTTCCATCTGAGAAAGGATGAATAACTACAAATTCATAATGAAATACTGCCGCTAATATAAGCGGATGAATCAAACCTTCATTTTTCTTCATCCATGTAAATAAATCATTCATCAAACTGTCTGCCATCTGTGGCGGCGGTGCCACAAAAATGCATTTATCTCCGGAAAATACTCCTTCATCGCCTTTTCTGAAAGCTCCCGATTCATTGACCGTTCGGTATGTCATAATTCCATGTACTTTTTTTAGATCTGTTATGCTGAACGGATTGATGTCCGAAATATGCCTATATGCTTCATATGCGTTTTTTACTTCCTGAATTTCCTTCTGGTTGCCAAGAACCAGATGTCCGTTTATAACGTCCCGAACCTCTGACAAGGACAAAGAATTCGCTTCTATCTTCAGCGAAGAATGTATGGACCGAATTTTGTTATTTCTTCGCAAATGCACCAGTGGGGGTATTATCTTAAGCAGCCTTCTTCTTTTTCTCTCTTCTCACAAAGAGGAATACACACAATCCGGCAAATACAACCGTTACAGCTACGAGTACCGGAATCACTGGAATCGGAGAAACGCTTGCATGTATCAGCTTCAATCCCTGATACAATGTGTACACGCCGAAGATCAAGAAGATCACAAACGCAAGAACACTCAGCAGTCCGTCCGGTGTCTTGCTCTTCAACAGATACCCGACCAGCATGCCGAGCATGTCAGCAGCAAAAAGTCCGAGTGAACAGCCAATCCATACAACAAATGCGGCACCTATACCTTCATTTGCGCCAAATGTGATAGCAGTAAGCTGTGTCTTATCGCCAAGCTCTGCGACAAAAAATGTACAGAACACGGCAAGCGGCGCGAACTTGATCTTCGTCTTGCCGCCTTCTTCCTCTTCTTCATCGTCACCAGCAATCGTAGATGCGGCAAAGTAAAGGAATGCGAGTGCCGCGACCGACTTGATCACCCATTCCGGTACAAACTCGCTGACAAGTCCACCTGCCAGCACGGCAAGTCCATTCAGCACAAGAATTGCAACCCCTGTTCCAAATATAATGTCTCTTAATTTATATTTTGAAGTAAGCGCGATCAACATCAGCTGTGTTTTATCGCCCATCTCTGCTATAAATTCGGTAAAAAATACTTTGAAAAATAATATCATTCGTCCTGTCTCCCATTTATCTTATAATGATATAAACCGCATATGCCGCGTAAAGCGCAACCATACACAGGCCCTCCACCCGGCCGATTTTCTTTCTGGTTGCTGCAAATATCCATACCAGCACAGTAAATGCAATTAATACACATAAATCGATAATGTTCTCCTGAATGATGCTGATCGGACTGATCGCCGATGCAATGCCAAGCACCATAAGTATATTGAATATATTGGAACCGATTGCATTTCCAAGTGCCATATCCACTTCATTCTTTCTGGCTGCCACGATAGATGTAACAAGCTCCGGAAGCGATGTTCCGATTGAAACCATCGTAAGCCCGATCAGTGTCTGGCTCATACCGAGATCGCTTGCGATTCTGGATGCAGCATCAACCGTCACATCTCCGCCGACAGCAATTGCGATTGCGCCGCCAATGATAAACAGTATACTCACAGGAACGGAAACAAGCTTGATCTCCTCGTCCGATCCACCTTCGATCTCAACCTTCTTACCTTCCTTACTTGCTTTCATCGCAGTCCGGATCATGTAGATAATGTAACATGCAAAAAGTACTATGAATATCACACCATCCAGATGTCCAAGCGTCATACCGGTCTTGTCGCCAAGTCCGACAATCCCAAGAAGCATCAAAAGTCCGGCACAAATAAGGGATAATGGGATATCTCTCCTGATTGTTTCCTTTGCAACATTGACCGTTGCCAATATTGCGCACACGCCAATGACGACCATCAGATTAAAAATATTGGAACCGACAACATTGCTGACTGCAAGCTCATTGTTGCCTGCAAGGGATGCAGACACACTGACTGCGGTTTCCGGAAGGGATGTTCCCATCGCAACGATGGTAAGTCCGATAATGATCGACGGCACATGCAGCCGCTTCGCCACGCTGGAACTTCCCTCCACAAAGAAGTCCGCACCTTTAATCAGCAGGACAAAGCCTATCACAAGAATTAAAAGCACAAGGGCAAATGGGGCGTTGTTAATGAATTTTTCCATGATTTCCTCCTTTTTTCTCTCCACAGCAGTACCGTCAGCCAAAACACCTGCGATTGAAAATATATCCGTCAGGTAAAAAAAGACTCATGTATATCAATTA
>DJEI01000030.1:0-7658 GCA_002431865.1 Lachnospiraceae bacterium UBA5902 | reverse complement strand
AGGTAATTGATATACATGAGTCTCATTATTTAAGATTTGCCAGATTATACTCTCAGCTTATAATCAGAATGTTGACAAACCACACTTTCGCGCTAACTACTCCCTCATGGAATGTTAAATTACTTGATAAATATTATCAAATATTGCTGGGTGTGTCAACAGGTTTATATTACATTTTTGTCTTTCAAATATGATTCAATAAACACACGAAATTCTTTCGCTCTCGCTATCTGATTTTCGGCTTCTTCCTTCGATGCTACAAAGAAGTCTAAATAATCTGCTTTTTCTCTATTTTCTGATGCCAAACGGATAATCTTGGATGCCTCTTTGGGGAATATATTCATCTTTACAAAATTCTGATTAAAATACGCGATTACTCCACTATGTTTACTGCTATCATAATCATTCAATGCATTAACAGCTCTAATTGCATGAAAAATGGAATAATACGCCCTGTTTAATGCATTCTTATAGCGTCTATTTTCATACATGATTTCCGCATCCAAAATAGCCTCTGTACTGGCTTCATACCGGTATTTTGCTAAATCTATTATGCGCTCTTCCACAGAACAATCCCCTCCTTATCTATGTTTTTATAGAAAGGTAAAATGTGATTCCACTCCGTATATTCCGCATAATCAATCTGTATCACTGATAAAGTTACCCCTTGTTCTAACTCATAATCAACAACAATATCCGTCATTTTGTCATGCTTGCAGTCATCATTTACATTGTTTACAATTAAAGCAATATCGACATCCGATTCCGGTGTTTGTTCTCCTCTTGCATAAGATCCATAAAGAACTATCTTTTTTAACGAATTTCCATAAACATCTCTCAATTCGCCACACATACTAGAAATATTTTTCATAAGTTCTTTATTCTCATTCCATACATGTTTACGCTTTCTCCAATTTTTATAATCACCACTTTTAACTCTCTTATCTGCCGGATATTCAACATCCTTAGGAATCATCCACTGATTTCCCGCTTTCTCCCCCTGCAACTCCCCACGGATCAGCATTCTTCTTATATTTCCCGGATCTTTTCCCGTCAGCTCTGCATATTGAGAAACTGTATAAAACCCTTCCATTTTACACACCTCCTTCTTTCTATACATTGACAATAACACGCATTCGTGTAAATGTCAATTTTATTGTATGCAGATTGCAAATTTTAAATTTATATATTCAATTCAAACATTTTATACTCTGTCCAGCCTGTATCTTCGTAAAACATTTCCTTCGCTTCGACAAACTGAAACCCACAGCTTGTATAGAGACGTTCTGCTGCCTTGCAGGCACCAAGCACATCCAACCGTACCGCTTTCTTATGCGTTACACGGGCAATATTCAGCATATTTTCTACTACAATTTTGCCAATGCCTTTCCCCTGCAACTTCGGAGCGACTGCAAGTGCATGGGGTGTCAGGGCTTCGCTGGAATCACACTCCATTCCCCATGTACAACTATCATATCCCTCATTGTGTTCACCGTTCAGGATCACACAGGCATATAACGCATCTTCTTCCATCAAGGTATAAAGTTCACCCTTGATAAGACTATCCTGAATAAATTGGTCGGATGGGTAAACGCCCTTTTCCCATCCGAGATTTTCATGTTTTACATTGTTCCTGTGGATATCATCGATTACATCCCAGTAGAACTCCTGAATTATGGTAAAATCACCTTCGCTTGCTTGTTGAAACTTCATGTTTTTCTCCTGCATTGGGGAGATTTTTGCATATTTCAATATTTCCCCCATCATTTTATATACGTTCTTCTATTTCGTTGGGTAATTTTCTCTTATTTTCAATTTTCACCCAATGCCCCTAGTCTCCAAAATCCTGATTGAGTCCTTCGCTCTGAATATATGTATTATTTCTGTCAAAATCAATAACCGGATGCTTAAAGTCTTTCACTGCCACGCCATAACCACAAAACGCGCCCGTGCAATCGCTATTTTTTATTTGCAATTTTCTCAAATATTGTTTATCAAGAATAAATGCCTCTAGCTCGTACCATGTATCTTCAAAATACACTTCAACCCAGCTATGCAGCACATTTCGAGGTGCATTTTTATATACAATTCCTGTCATTGCTCCCTTTTGCAATTCCTTATCAATGGTAAATCCATGTACTCTGCAAGGAATATTGCATGCCCTTAATAGTGCCATGAACAATGTTCCCTTTGTATTGCACTGCCCATAACCATCCGCCAAAACCTTTGATGCACAAACAGTATCATCAATATTATATCCGAACAAAATTTCATCTCTTACAAACGTGTAAATTGATTTTAGTCGTTCAAATTCTTCTATGTCGTTCCAGTTTCTATCCCGTATCAATTGCTGTATATTTTTGCTTGAATAATCCAGCATTTTTGTTTCTCTTAAATATTTTTCCATGCTATTTCTCCAAAATATTTTAAGTTGCAGATTTATATTTTCCTATCTGATCAACTGTATGATCAACCAGAAATTTAAGAAATCTTATACATATCGTTCTTGTAAAACATTATTGAATCGCTTTTTTCAGAATTTCTTAGAACGGCAAGAACATTAAACACATCTGGAAATGGCGAAACCATACCCATACATGCCATGCCAAAATTCAATCCATTAAATACTCTAAATTCAGCAGGACTAATTACAAATAATATAAATGGAACTAATCCAAGAACAAATGGCAACAGGCACATCAATATAAACCGATTTCGCTTCAATGGATATGATGCTAATGCAACAAATGTTGTCTTTCCTTTTATTCTTCCTATTGTTACATCTGCTTCCTTGGGATAAACAATTCCATGTAACCACTCATGAATTATTAACAATATAAAACCGAAAGCAAATCCAACCAGAATAAATATTGGTGAGATTACAACTGTCTTGCATATTATCGTTTTACAAAGCATAGCAATAAAAAGGAAAACACATAGAATTGCAGCAATTGGCACTGCTTTTTTCATCAGTTCACCGACACTCTGCGGTGTTTCTATCTTTACTGCGCCTTCCGACAAATTTCCTGTTTGATATTTATTTATATCATTTATTGACCACACAATTTTTATCATATTAAATCCCTTTGCACATTCCCTCCAGAACATTCATCGGAAAATCCGATAGAAGTTTTCTTCTCCATAACATAGTTTTTAAGCTTAATTCCCTGCCGAACAACTTCCTGTTCTAAAGCAACTTTATATCCCCGATGTTCAAAAAATGGTTTGGCTGTAATTGATGCATGTGTTGTAATCAAATCCCCAATTACAGCTCGTTCCAATTCATTGCAAATAGCTGATGCAATTCCCATCCCCTGATAATTCATATGAACATACAGCCTGTCCAGATAGCCAGATTGATCGATATCTCCAAATCCAACAATCTCATCATCCTCCACCGCAACCACTGTTTTATGCTTTAGAAAAGATTGGTTCCATTCTTGTAAATCTACGCTGCCGGCTGCCCAGACATTTAACTGTTCTTCTGTATAATCCTTTGCATTTACACTATGTACCGTATTATAAAACAGTTTCGCCATCTGCTCACAGTCCGTCGTTTTGTATTCTCTAAGTTTCATCTTTTGTCCTCATAAGCTGGAATTTGTCAAAGTGTCATTTTTTAATATTGGCAGTATACACCCCGGCAATGATGATAACTGCACCTGCGATTTGAAAACCCGTAAACGATTCCCGCAGTAAAAGTGCGCCCGCCAAAATTGAAACGACTGTTGCAATCCCGATAAAAGAGGATGTGCGGTTGACACCGATCTTGGAAATTGCGAGGTTAGACAAGAAAAACGCCAGAACGGAGCAGCCGATCCCCTGATACAAAATGGCAATCAAGAAACTGGGCTCTTGAAAAGGCAGCCATACCAGTTCAGAGAGCGTTCCAAGAAATCCGGCTTCCGCAACAGCAAGTAGAATAAAAAGCGCAGCGCCGGAGAGCAGCATAACATATGTGATTTCCGCACCGGTATAAGCGGCGGCTTTGTCAACAAACACGCTGTACAACGCATAGGAGATAACAGCCACCAAAAGGAACGCATACCCAAGAATAGACAGGCTCGATGAGGCGCTGACTGCAAACACGGTGATCAGCACACCCGCCAAGGTGATCAAAATACCGATCAACTGCATTTTAGAGGGCTTTTCTTTCAGGATCAAAGTCGACGCGATCAGCGATGCAATCGGAATACAGGCAAGAAATACACCGCTCTCTGACGCAGTTGTGTGACTGATGCCAATGGTTTCCGCGATAAAATAAATGCACGGGCTGCACAGTGCCACAAGCAGCAACGGCTTGAGTGGCTTTCCCTTCAAGTTTACTTTAATGAAGCCAAGCAGTACGCAGAAGCTCATGACAAGAACGGCGAGAAAGAAACGCCATCCAAGCAGAGCAAGTTCGCTGGCACAAGCCGTTGCCTGCTTGGTGAAAATATAACTGAGTCCGTAAAGAGTTTCGCATCCGATGGCGCATAAAATGCCGACCGTACTGCTTTTTCGATTTGTGTGATTCATATTCGCTCCTAATAATTTCCCTTACAAATTCCGATTTGTTTCCTTACAGTTCCAATGAATTCTGATTTAACAAAAAATCATACAAGCCAATATGCACAATACCATCTTCATCTATCCATGGTTTTGCATTCGACTTTGATATAATAATCTTCTTGAAAAAATCTTTTGTATTTTTCAAAGGCCTTAACTCGGTTGTCATCTTATCAGGATCACTTACGGATAATGCAGACTGAATATAATATCTTCTTGCTCCCATATTTACAACAAAATCAATCTCACACTGTTTTCTTCTTTTTTTACCTTCAACATTTTCAATAATTTCAACAACGCCAACATCTACAGAATACCCACGGATTATCAGTTCATTATAAATGATATTTTCCATTATGTGTGTTTCTTCCTGTTGTCTAAAATTAAGCCTGGCATTACGAAGTCCTACATCCGTGCAATAATATTTCAAAGGATACTCAAAATACTTTTTACCCTTTACATCATATCTTTTTGCCTCGCTGAACATAAACGACTCTATCAGATATTCCAAATATTTTGCGATTGTACTGGTAGACACCTTAATGTTTTTTACACTTTCCAATGTATCGGCAATCTTCTTTGCATTTGTAAGTGAACCTACCGAAGAACACAAATCATCGGTAAGTTCGGTCAAAACATCGGGAAGTTTTACAACATATCGCTCGCTTATATCTTTGAAATATACTTCCGAAAACAAGTTTTTCAGATACTTAACCTTTTCCTCATCACGCTTAAATGATAAAAGCTGCGGCATTCCCCCATAAAGAGCATACAATTCATACACTTCCAATTTATCTCCACCGACAAAATCATAATATTCTTTAAATGACAACGGGAATACCTGAACTTGATCGCCTCTGCCCCTGAATGCCGTCATTACATCTTGAGAAAGTAATTTTGAATTACTTCCCGTCACATAAATATCCACATTTCGAAGACGCATCAATCCATTCAAAACATTATATAGCTTAACATCTTCCGGATTTTCAAGTTCTTTTTTTGTAATAGCATATTGCACTTCATCTATAAGAATATAGTACATTTCTTTATTTACAATTTTTGAACGAATGTATTTTGATAATTCATCCGGATTACGATACTGTTCACAAAGATCATCATCAAGTGCAATGGAAATAATCTGCTCTTCCTTTACTCCACTCGATATAAGATAGTCACGAAACAAATAAAACAGAAGATAGCTTTTTCCGCACCTTCTGATTCCTGTAATAACCTTAATGAGACCATTTTCCTTTTTGTCTATCAATCTACTTAAATAGATATCTCTATTTATAATTTTTTCCACAGATTTGCCTCCTCAATTTAAAACTTACTGCACTTTTCTTACAAATTTTAATTTTATTATACTATCCTTATTATCTACAATCAATATTGTAATTAAAACTTACTGCACTTTTTCACTAAGTTTTAATTTCCCATAATTCCATATCAAACTCCGAAAAAATAAAGACGACCAATCTTATCATAAGACCAATCATCTTTATTTATCTTATATTGTATTTTGTATCTCATCCTTTGAACAAAATCGAATCATTTCTAAGTTCTCTCTAAATTGAAAGTTATCAGTTACTCTGATTGTATGAATTAAACCACGCTCTTTCTTCAAATGCTTTCTTTTGAGGATGTATCGGATTGCTTTCTGCTATACCAACAGGCAAAAAACAGACCAACTCATAGCCCTCAGGCACATTTAGTATCTGTGCCATTTTATCACAGATCTTGTCATCATCGGTAATATGCCCTTCATACCAACAGCTTTGATAACCAAGCTCCACAATTGCAAGCAGCATATTCTGAATCGCTGCTGAATAATCCTGCACAGCGAAACATTTATCCCGATAGGCATTGACTCTCTGTGTCAAAACGCAAATAGCAGCAGGAGCAGTTTCTCCAACAGGTGGTTCTATCACACTATGAAGTTGCTTCAATACGTCAGGATTATCAACAGCAATCAATGATGTAGTCTGTTTGTTACATCCAGACGGAGCATCAAGACCAGCTTGCATGATTTTTATTAAATCTTCCTTTGGTACGGGAATATCTTTATATTTGCCCCTGTAACTATGTCTGTAATGAATAGCCTCTATAACATTCATAATGTTTCCTCCTAAATTCCTCCCCTAACAATTTATGCTTTTTCATTTTCCCGT
This sequence comes from Lachnospiraceae bacterium UBA5902, assembly GCA_002431865.1. Taxonomy (GTDB): domain Bacteria; phylum Bacillota; class Clostridia; order Lachnospirales; family Lachnospiraceae; genus Coprococcus_C. The sequence goes on along the minus strand of DJEI01000030.1, from coordinate 942 downwards.
GTTTCCAGCACTTCCGTAGTAATTGCATCTATATCATATTCTGGTGCATACTTCTTCACAATATCGTAGATTGACTGGATATCTTCGACAGATTCTTCAAGTTCATCTGCAATTTGTTCAAGCTTTTTGCCTTTTTGTACCTTTTTTACAACCGAAGCAGTTAAATAATGCACCTTGCCTTTCGTATATCCCTGTGTAAGTCCAGATGAATATCCTTCCGCACGTCCTTCTTCCACACCATCGTTATACCATTCCCGTTTTGCATTCTCCATCTGTTTTTCGTATGTCAGATCAAACATCATAATTTTCTGCACATCCTCTCCGCGTTCCAGCAAAAATTCCTTTAAGATATCTTCTGCAATGCAGCGGTTCACCGCGCCTCTGATTGCAGCCTCATAATCCTTCTCGCCCTTTTTCGCCTTTGCGAGATTCTCATTTACATATCCAACAAATATCATATACTCTCGCAGCGTTTGGCTCCGCTTTTTCAAATCCTCATTATTTCCCGGATTGATGTTGTACACGGTGCAGGTCAACTCTAACTGCGGCTCATCTAACTGGTTTTCATATGCATCAGACAATTTCAGCACTTCCCGCTCTGGTCTGTTTTTATCTCCATTGTAGAACACTGCGAACTTCGGTGTAGGTATCTTCACCAGTTTGTGACTGAGCAGATATCTGTTTTCGACCAGCTTCTTGATGATGGTCACAAAATAAATCAGTTCCCGAAGTGGCATGTTCGGGTTATACGTTGACTGGTGTTCGTAGATATTCAGAACCGAATCCATACTCACGACAAACGATGCATCATTGTGCACCGTAAGCGATACTCCGCTTTCCAATGTATGAATCTCAATAATCTCCGGATCGGTGTACGAAGTCCCTGCCATCGCATTGTAGACATCCAACGCTCTCGCTCTGTCCTCCAACAACATACTAAAC
>DJEI01000006.1:23941-35098 GCA_002431865.1 Lachnospiraceae bacterium UBA5902 | reverse complement strand
AGTGGTAAAACAGAGGAAAATGCCCCAATTGCGGGTAGGAAGTGAAGAAGTAAGTTGGGGCAAAAGTGATAAAAAAGAGAAAAATACCACAATAGGGGAATCTACGAAAATTATGTGGAGACGTCAAACGACATGATATAATGGAAAACAAAAAACGGAAATGAACATATAAAAGTCATTTGGTGATGATAAGCTCCAATTGAAAGGAGGACGCATATGTACAGATTTCTAATGATAGAGGATGATATACAGATCTGCGAGGTTGTGCAGGATTTCTTTGCCCGTGAAAGCAAGGAAACGATTCAGGTAGAAACCGCACAGGATGGAGAACTAGGTTTAGAAAAATTCTACGAGAACGAATTTGACCTTGTGCTGCTCGACATTATGCTGCCGGGGATGAACGGACTGGAGCTATGCCGTTATATGCGCAGACGGAGCGTAGTGCCGATCATCTTTCTGACGGCGAAGGACACCGAGCAGGATATGATGCAGGGATATGCGACCGGGTGCGATGATTATATGGTGAAGCCATTTTCCCTGTCTGTCTTATATGCGAAATGTCTGGCGATTATGAAGCGTGCAAAGGGCACAATACGCGAAGACGAGCTGGTGTGTGATACCATCCGTATGAATGTGCTGAAATATCGTGTGACTGTGGACGAGAAAGAGGTAGACCTGTCCCCGAAGGAATTCACGCTGCTCCGGATGCTGCTCGAAAACAAAGGCACATTGTTGCTTCGGGAACGGTTGTTAATTGGCATCTGGGGATATGATTATGAGGGCACAGACCGGTGCGTGGATAACCATGTAAGGAAACTTCGGAAGCACCTTGGAAATGCAGGCAGGTGCATCAAAACAGTAGTTGGAAAAGGTTATAAGATCGAGGAGACGTTACCAAAGAAAGGGGCGTAGCATATGAAAGGAAAAAAGAAGAAACTGACTGGCAGGTGGAAGCGGGAAATGCGGAAGTATCGCTGGAATCTGATTTGGAAAGCAGTGCTGGTCAATGCAATGGCATTGGTGATATTTGTGTCAGCAGGACTGTGGGTGCGGGAGAAAGCAAATATTGAGATCCAAAGTTATTTTGATGAGCGGAAAGAACAGGTGCAGAACCAGATTATTAGTGTACTTGTTGATTCGGGAACGCCAAATAAAGAAAAGTATATAGATAAAATATTGTTGGAAACAGATAAATTTCAGGATACTGACAGTCTTTCATTTGCAACGATTGTATACAAAAACAGTACGATGGAAACCGTGTTTGAAAATCCAATGAGAAAGATGGATAAGCGCCTGGAGAAATTTGTTGGAGAACGAAATGAGAACATGCTGTATGTAAAGAGCGAAATGTTTCAAATACATGTATCAGAAACAAATAATCAGACCTCTGATGATATAGGTGAATTAATTTTGGAAGAAATACGTAGAGAGAGTATATATGGCAAAGTGCGTGGCGATTATCTTAGGTATGCAACGAAGGTAATCTGGAATGACGAGGCTTATTATGTTCAATCAGCTATGTATGCAAATCCATTTACTTGGAATCCGCAGATATTCCGACTGTTGATAATTGGCGGGGGCAGTTGCGCCTGTATGGTGCTGGTGTCAGCTTTTCTGGTGTTGTGGTGCAACAGGAAGAAAAAGGTAGCTTTGGTTCGGAAAACGCAAAATGAGGAGCTGCTGCTCGCCATCGCACATGATGTGCGCGGTCCTCTGATGGCAATCGGCGGATACGCAGAGAACATGGGACAGTTGATCGAAGCAGAAGAGGGCAGACACTACCGGGATGAGATTTTGTCAAATGTCGCATATATGAACTCTATGATTACAAACATGATCTGCTATCTGAAAGATCAGGAGGCAGATAAAGGCGAGAAATCCGCGGTTTCCATCCGGGAGATATTCGAGAAGAAGACTGCGCAATATCAGGATCTGATCGACAAAAACAAGCTGACAATTGCGATTTGCGGAGATGTGAAGCTGCAGACCGATGCGAAGATGTTTGGCTATATCGCGGATAATCTGGTGACGAACGCAGTCAAATACGCAAAGCCGGAGACGAAAGTGCAGATCCGGATCGACAAAGATTCCGTGACCGTGCGGAATCAGGTGGCACATATCCCGGACTGTACGCCGGAAGAACTGTGGAATCCGACCAAGAAGGGGGATGATGTGCGAACCGGCAGAAATGGCGGAGGCATGGGGCTTGGTATCGTGCGTCGATTCTTGGATGCCTGCGGATATACCGGAGAGATCCGGATGGAGGATGGCGTGTTTGAAGTGACAATCCGATTATAATATAATGTATGGCACGCTGATGCGTGGTGACATGCAATCACATAAAAATCGACTGACACAATTCCCATTTATTGTTCTTACAGATCATGTAACTGTTGATGACAGGTGTTTCCAAGTCCAGCAGCGGAATGACGCGGAGCTTGCCTGTCTCCAGGAATGGGCGAGCCGTATCTGCAGGCAGGAATGTATAGCTTTCTGAGCCAAGCAAAAAAGGAATGATCTTGGAACAGTCATCGATTTCCAGCGAAAACTGGTGGTAACGCGGAAATAAGTTTCGGATGAACTGTCCGACATCCTGCAGGGCAAAATTGCACATCAGGTAATTCTCGGCAATCAACGCCTGCTTCGTGATGCCGCGCGCATACATCGTATTATAATAATCCGTCACTAAAATCATCTTATCCTGCTTGTAGACCTCGCAGTGATAGGATGATTTTTTCATTGGAAGATAGGTGAAGATCACATCGAAGATATCGTTCTGCAGCTGCTCCATCAACAGGTTGGAAAGACCAATCGTGATCTTCAGGGCGTCGTTTGGAAACTGCCGTTGATGTTTTAAAATAATCGGCGCCAGATGACCTTCGTAGATCGAATCAGAACACCCGATGCGAAGGTGTTTTTCATATTTGTGCAGGGAACTGATCTCAGAGAGTGAAGCATTTGTCAGTGTGATGACCTTCTCTGCATAGTCCCTGAACTGCTCTCCTTCCACGGTCAGCTCCACGCTGCGGTTGTTGCGCGTGAACAGCGCAATATTCAGCTCTTTTTCCAGCTCGTTGATACGGTTTGTTACGGTAGACTGGGCGACAAAAAGCTGCGCGGCGGTGCGTGTATAGTTCTTCGTATTGGCAAGTGTCAGAAACGTATTTAATGCTTCGATATCCATAAAAACTCCTGTTATTAGTAAATTCGATTATTATTATCAAAATTATCTATTTTACATATAATATAGCATATGCTTATAATGAGTGCAACAAAATTGGATGAAACATCCGAAGGATGGAGGACGGCATATGCAGGAAATCAGACTAAGCAGCAAGACAAACAAATTGGAACTGGATCCATACAGCTATCAGTTACAGGACGTGGAATCCCCGGAGCTTTTCCGCGAGATGTTCCCGTATACGGAGACGCCAAAGATCGCATTTAACTATCGCCGGGTGCCTGAGAATATGCCGGAGGATATCTTCATCACGGATACGACATTTCGTGACGGGCAGCAGTCACGCGCACCGTACACGATGGAGCAGATGGTGCACATCTACAAGCTCTTGCATGAGCTTGGAGGACCGAATGGTATGATCCGGCAGACAGAGTTCTTTGTGTATTCGGAGAAAGACCGCAAGGCGCTTGAGAAATGTATGGAATTGGGATATAAATTCCCAGAGATCACGACATGGATCCGTGCGAATAAGAAAGATTTCGAGATGGTGAAATCGATCGGTGTCAAGGAGACGGGCGTGCTTGTGAGCTGTTCGGATTATCATATCTTCCACAAGATGGGGCTGACAAGAAAACAGGCATTAGACAAATACCTTGGAATCGTGTCAGACTGCATCGAAGCAGGTCTTCGCCCACGGTGCCATTTTGAGGATATCACGCGTGCGGATTTCTATGGATTCGTTGTGCCTTTTGCAAACCGTCTGATGGAAATGTCCGAGCAAAGCGGCGTACCGATCAAGATCCGTGCCTGTGACACGATGGGCTTCGGTGTACCATATCCGGGCGCATCCCTGCCGCGAAGCGTGTCCGGTATTATCTATGGCTTGCAGCATTATTCCGGTGTACCATCCGAGATGCTGGAGTGGCATGGACACAACGATTTCTACAAGGGTGTCGTAAATGCGACAACCGCATGGATGTACGGTGCAAGTGCCGTCAATTGTTCACTGCTTGGCATTGGGGAGCGTACCGGAAACGTACCGCTCGAAGCGATGGTATTTGAATATGCGTCCCTGCGCGGACACTTAAATGGGATGAACACGAAGGTAATCACAGAGATTGCAGACTATATCAGCAAAGAAACAGGTTATGAGATTCCGCCGATGACACCATTTGTTGGCGAGAACTTCAACCTGACAAGAGCCGGTATCCATGCCGATGGAATGCTCAAAAACCATGAGATCTACAATATTTTCGATACCGACACGCTGCTTGACCGTCCACCAAAGGTATCGGTCAACAGCACATCCGGGATCGCCGGTGTTGGCTACTGGATCAACCAGTACCGCAAGAAGAAAGGGCTTGAACCGGTTGATAAAAAATCGCCCCTCGTGCGCCGTGTGTACGACTGGGTACAGGAACAGTACGACGAGGGGCGGATTACAATTATCAGTGATGCGGAACTTACACGGCAGACCGAGCTTGCGATGGAAGCAGAGTGATGCGGGAACGTGTGGATGAAAATTGCCGGAACGAGAGGATAAAAAGCACAGGAACGTGTGAATAAAAATATGGATTTGACAAATATACTATCCTGTGCTAAAAATGTGGATAGTCGGATGACAACATAGGCTGATTACAAGGTATACATGAAAAGGCATTTGTAATCAGCAATACATGGGAAAGGAGACTTGCCACTATGAAAAATAGAAAAAAGATTGCACTTTTAATCAGCGTTATATTTGTAGTAGTGACATTTTTCTCTCTTTTCTATGTAACGAAGGAGCAGAATCATCATTGCGTGGATCGAGATTGCCCGATCTGTGCATGCATGCATCAGGCGGAACAGGCGTTGAAGACGCTTGGCGATGGATTTGCAGAAGTTGTGGTGTCTCTGGCTGTATTGATCATGGCAATCGGTCTGATTGCCGGGAATTTTACGAATCTTGTGTGGAAATCCCTGATTACCCAGAAGGTACGAATGAATAATTGATAAAGACCAGCATAGGGCGTGTGCAGACATACCCTGTGTTTTTTGCGCTTAAATTTAGATACAAAGTGTAAATAATGGAGGTCTTTATCATGAAAAAATTGAATAGATGGATTGCTTGCTGTCTGACTGCAGTGATGTGCGTTCTTTGTCTGGCTGCATGCTCTGGTAAAACGGCGCAGGATGGAGACAAGAAACTGAAAATCGTAACAACGATTTTTCCGGAATATGACTGGGTAAAAGCAATTCTTGGAGATGAGAGCGAGAATGTGGAACTCACGATGCTTCTGGATAATGGTGTTGATCTGCACAGTTATCAGCCAACCGCAGAGGATATCCGTAAGATATCGGAATGCGATCTGTTTATCTATGTTGGCGGAGAATCCGACGCATGGGTGGAAGACGCATTAAAAGAATCCCGGAATGAGAATCAGCGTGTAATCAATCTGATGGAAGTCATGGGTGAAAACGCGAAGGAAGAGGAAGTTGTCGAAGGCATGCAGGCAGAAGAGGAGCATGAAGAGGCGCATTCCGGCGAAGATGCAGATGAAGCTCATACAGATGAAGATGCGGAAGAGGAAGAAGTGGAGTATGATGAGCATGTCTGGCTGTCGTTAAGAAATGCAGAACTGGAATGTCAGGAAATTGAAAAGCAGTTATCGGCGCTTGATCCGGAGAATCAGCAGATATATGAGGAGAATTTAAATAGCTATCTTGCGAAGTTGCAGGAACTGGATGGAAAATATCAGGATGTAGTGAACAACAGTACAATGCATACACTTTTGTTTGCGGACAGGTTTCCTTTCCGCTATATGGTGGATGATTATGGTCTCGACTACTATGCTGCATTTGTCGGATGCTCTGCGGAAACGGAAGCGAGCTTTGAAACGATTACATTTCTTGCAGGTAAGATTGACGAACTTGGATTGCATACCGTGCTGACGATAGAAAAATCTGATCAGAAGATTGCAAGAACCGTGATAGAAAATACAAAGAACAAGGATCAGCAGATTCTGGCGCTGGATTCCATGCAGTCAACAACCTCTGAGGATGTGAAGAATGGAACCACGTATCTTTCCACGATGGATAGTAACCTTGAAATTCTGAAGCAGGCACTGAAGTAGGAGGAAGCGAAAAGATGGCTCAGATTATTTGTGAAAATGTCAGTCTTGGATATGATGGGAAAACAATTCTGCGCGATCTGAATTTCTCTGTAAATGCAGGAGATTATGTATGCATCGTTGGTGAAAATGGTTCAGGAAAATCCACATTGATGCGTACACTTCTGCACCTGCAGCAGCCACTAAGTGGGGAGATTACCTTCGGTGAAAGCATCTCCACCCGCGCGGTGGGATATCTGCCGCAGCAGACAGAGGTTCAGCGGGATTTCCCGGCATCTGTATGGGAAATCGTTCTGTCCGGATGCCAGAACCGCTGCGGTATGCATCCATTTTATCGTAAACAGGAAAAGAAATATGCAAAGAAGATGATGGAGAAAATGAAGATTGCCCATCTTGCAAACCGGTGCTTCCGTGATCTGTCTGGAGGACAGCAGCAACGGACGTTGTTAGCCAGAGCATTATGCGCAACAGAGAAAATTCTGATTCTGGATGAGCCGGTAGCCGGTCTCGATCCGGCAGGTACAGCAGACATGTATCAGCTCATCTGGCGGCTCAATCAGGAAGAGCACATCACAATTGTGATGGTGTCCCATGATATAGCGGCAGCTGTTCGTTATGGCAGTCATATTCTGCATATTGGTGCGGAATGCTTCTTTGGAACCAGAGAGGCGTATCTGGCAAGCAAGGTTGGACAGTCGTATCTGCAGATGGTTGGAGGCGAAGAACATTGATAGAAAAACTACAGTTTTACTTTCAGTATCCGTTTGTCTGGTATGCGCTTATCGTTGGTGTGCTGATTGCGCTTTGTTCGTCTTTGCTTGGTGTTACACTTGTGCTAAAGCGTTTTTCGTATATAGGAGATGGACTGTCACATGTGGCATTTGGTGCAATGGCAGTCGCTTCGGTTATGAAACTGAGTAATAACATGTATTTGATTTTACCGGTTACTGTTGTTTGTGCGGTGTTGTTACTTCGAACCGGACAGAACACGAAAATCAAGGGAGATGCGGCAATTGCGATGATCTCTGTAAGCTCACTGGCGATCGGATATCTCCTGATGAATGTGTTCAGCACCGGACCAAATGTCTCTGGAGATGTGTGCAGTACATTGTTTGGATCTACTTCAATCCTGACTTTGACGATTGGACAGGTTCAGTTATGTGCCGTGCTGTCAGTTATAGTTGTTGTGATGTTTGTACTGTTTTACAATAAGATATTTTCTATCACGTTTGATGAAACATTTGCCAAGGCAACCGGAATGAAGACAAATCTGTATAATACGTTACTGGCGGTTTTGATTGCTGTTGTGATTGTGCTTGCGATGAATCTGGTTGGTTCACTGCTTATTTCCGCGTTGGTGATATTCCCAGCTTTATCTGCAATGCGGATATTCCGCAATTTTCGGAGTGTTACAATCTGTTCAGTTGGCATTTCAGTTGTGTGCGCCTGTGTGGGGATCTTTGTATCAATACTTGCCGGAACTCCGGTTGGCTCAACCATTGTAATGATGGATATGATAGCATTTCTGATGGCATGTGGAATGGGAAAACTATGCAGGCGATGACTACAAGGGAAATGGAAGGTGATGAGTATGATGAAACATATTGGATCTGGAGATAGAAGAATAAAAGCAGGTATCCATAAGCTGCAATATGTTGTGTGTATCGTATTGATGCTTGGATTGCTGAGTGGTTGTGGTGACAGTAATCGGACGAGCCTGATTGTTACGACAGAATCCGTAATCCCGGAGCAGACGACAGAACAGGTAACGATGGAAGAAAAAACGGAAACGGCAGATACAACGGAACAGATAACAACCGAAGCAACGACCGAAACAGCTATAACAACAGAAGATACTAGTGAAAATGAAACCGCAATATTAACGGAAACAGGAAGCCAGACAGAAACAGGTGTAGATTATGATTTAACAACTATGAGTAAAAGCATGGTATATGCGACGGTGTACCAGCTTATGATTGATCCGGACAGTTATCGTGGAAAAACATTTCGAATTATGGGAGATTATTATGCATCCTATTATGAACCGACTGGAAAATATTATCATTATTGTGTGATTCAGGATGCGACGGCATGTTGTGCCCAAGGACTGGAGTTTGTATGGGGGGATGGCTCTCATGTGTATCCGGATGAATATCCGGCAGAAAATACGTCCATTGTAGTTCAGGGAGTATTTGAGACATATAAAGAAGACGACAATCCGCAGGTGCAGTATTGTCGTCTTGTAGATGCTACGATGGAATTAGGAACAAAAGTAGAATGATTAACCAATTCCTCCCAGCGCGATACCAAGGATCAGTACAAGGATACAGATCGGGCAGTACAGATATTTACAGACAGGTACATACTTGTCTGTAAATTTTTTGTCGCGGCCAAGGTTGACCTGCTCTTCGACATATTTCTTGCCATAAACCCAGAAGAACATGATACCGGCGAGACCTGCACCAAGCGGGCAGATGTAGATGGACAGAATATCCATCCAGTCGGATACGATTCCCTGAATACAGATCGATACAATCACACCGATCACGCCGATGACAAGGCAGGAGAGCTTGCGGTTTAAGTGAAGCTTTTCCTGTACCGTTGCGATTGGTGCTTCGTACAAGTTAAGCAGAGACGAAAGCCCTGCGAAGAAGACTGCTACGAAGAAGATGATCGCCACGATGTGTCCCCCTGGCATAGACTTAAACAAGCTAGGCAGGAAGATAAACATCAGTCCCGGGCCGCCCTGGTCAAGCTGTGCACCAGTGGTTGCCATGGCAGGGATGATTACAAGTGCGGCAAGCAAGGCTGCAATCGTGTCAAACAGGGCAACACGTGCTGCGGAAGCAGGAATATCTTCGTTGTCCGGCAGGTACGAACCGTAGATCAGGGTTCCGTTTCCGGCAACAGACAGGGAGAAAAACGCCTGTCCCAAAGCGAAGATCCATGTCTCCGGCTTTGCCAGAGCCGAAGGCTCTACACGGAAGATGTATTTATAGCCGTCAATGGCACCCGGCTGACAGGCGGTATAGATGGCCAGGATTAAAAACAGCAGGAAGAATACCGGCATCATGATCTTATTTGCTTTCTCGATACCATTTCCAACACCAAACATCAGGATCACAACCGCAATCACAAGTGCTACGATCTGCCATAGGTTGTTACCGAATGCGGAAGCCATGCCGCCAAAAGATGCTGCGAAGGAATCTACACTGTCTGGTGCGAGTGCACTTCCGGTAAAAGCACCGATCATATATTTCAGAATCCATCCCATGACAACGGTGTAACCGATCGCCATGGCAAGCGAACCAAGAACCGGGATAAATCCCAGTGTTTCACCGACCTTGCGTTTGCCGCGGGATTCACAGGCAGCACCAAAGGCGTCAATCGGACCAGACCGTGTGCCACGTCCAAAACTCATTTCCCCAATCACGCCTGTGGATGCAATCAGTACAACAAAGATAAAATACGGAATAAGGTAAGAACCACCTCCGTACAGGGATACACGTGTCGGAAACATCCAGATATTGCCCATGCCGACGGCAGAACCGATGCAGGCAAGGATAAAACCGAGACGGTTAGTAAAAGATTCTCGTTTGTTCATAAAAATTCTCTCTCTCTTCTTATTTTTTAGTATCTTTTAATAAAACTAAAATCTACTATACCCTATAACGCCGGAAAAGTAAAATGAATGTTAAAAATCGCATGAATCGATGATTGTTTTTTTCGGGATTGTATATTACCATGATATAGATGATTGCGTGACAGACTGGTCATGAAACAGGAAGTTAAATACGAATATCAAAATATAAACCACAGGAGGGAAAAATGCTATGACAGAGCAGGAAAAGATGCTGGCAGGCAAGATCTACGATCCATCCGATGAGACGTTACTTGCCATCCGTTCAAAGGCACACAAGCTGTGCCAGACATATAACCAGACCACAGATACGGAGGAGGAAACACGCGGGCAGCTGTTGCATGACCTGATTCCGGACTGTGCGAAGGGCGTGTATCTGCAGGGACCAATCTATTTTGACTATGGCGAATTTACGACGATTGGCGAAAATACATTTGCAAACTTTAATTTCACGGTGTTGGATACCTGTCCGGTGCATATTGGAAATAACGTGTTTATCGGATCAAACGTGTCACTGGTAACACCCATGCATCCGTTCCGTCATCAGGAGCGCAACATCAAGTTCAAGGCAGATGGTACGGCATACGATGATGAGTACGCAAAGCCAATCACAATTGGCGACAACTGCTGGCTCGCAAGCAATGTCGTTGTGACCGGTGGCGTGACGATCGGTGAAGGCTGCGTGATCGGCGCGGGCAGTGTCGTGACGAAGGATATTCCGCCGTATTCACTGGCAGTGGGAAATCCATGTAAGGTAATCCGTTCAATCACAGAGGCAGATTCTATCCGGGATCGGGCAGATTTATGGTAGATGAAAAAAGAGGGCAGCTTACCCTCTTTTTTGATATCTGGCTTGCGGCTGCTTATAGCTGCTTTTTTAATTGCTCGATTCCTTCCTGAAGATAGCGGTTCGTCTGTTCCACGCTGCATACATACCCGTATTCTGGCAATGCCTGGATGAAATCCATGATACTGCTGCAAAGGGTGTGTTCTTCCAAAGAAAGGATCATAGAATTACCATCGTTTCGTACCAGCATCAGGAACGTCATGGATGGTGGTGTAAACGCGATGGAAATATTCAGAGACGTATGTATTTTGGAAGGATCTAATAGCAGAAAATGATTGTCTGCATCATTTTGGTTTGCCTCTATAAATTTGCGGAGAATATAAATGCGGTCTTCGATATCAAAACGGGCAGCGAGTGTATCTGGGAAATTTACATTTTT
>DJEI01000006.1:0-23906 GCA_002431865.1 Lachnospiraceae bacterium UBA5902 | reverse complement strand
TTTCCTTCCTCTGCAAATAACTTTAAACCTTCCAGAGTAAAGATTATGGTGTGATGTTCCATCGTAAGCTGGCTGATCCGTTCTAATAATTTGGCACGGATGACTTCCTTGTAAGGGGTTTCCAGCATATATTTGTCAATCATTTCCGGTGAGAGATATTTCTCAATCGTTGGCTGGATATTCAGGCAGAGCGGATAATTTAACGATGGATCAACTCCGTTTAATATATTTAACAGGTCAAGTGGTGTCTGTGCCCCGGACGTCAGCGTATTTGACCTTGCGAGAAGCTGCTCATAGTTGTGCAGATAATACTCGTGGATCACTTTGTCACTCAATATCATGGCTGTTTCATACGTTGGGGACAGTAAGATGATGTGCGTGTTTGTGATAACATAGTAAGGGAATGTGGCTGCCTGCTGTTTAAACCGGTTTCGGGCAGAGTAATAATAGTGCACCTCAAATGTACCCGGAAATGCAGCAAAGGATGGCAGCAGATTAGTCAGGATCTGGATGTTGTGAATATTATCATAGTTTTCGCCATCGATCAGCGTTTTCTGATATTCAATTAAGTGCTTTACATGTAGTGGTTGAAATGTCGGATGATACAGCGGCTTGAAAAAGATAGACGCGTACGGGTGACTCATATCAGCAAATGTATATATAAATGGATGTTCTTCGGTTGTCACATTTTTCATGGCGACAGAATAGATTGCGTTTACAATCTGATAGATACCTTGAATCAACATACAGTTCGACCATGTATCGATATTTGAGACAACCAAATCATAAGGGAAATCGTCTGTCTGGTAGAGCGTAGATGCGGACATTTCCAAAATCCGTTTGATCTCCATATGTGTCTGGAACCGTTCCGTGCCAACCTGATCAATCAAAAATGCCTGTTCCAATTCTTCCTTGTCGATTGGCGAAAGGGCGAAAAATGGAAGAAGCTTCTCGTATATTTCTTTTGTGATTTTTCTCTGTCCGGATAAGATTTTCTGAAGTGTTGTACGATTGATGCCGCTTTGCTGAGAGATAGAATATACTGTATATCCGTTTGATTCGATGTAGTGCTTGATCAAAGTCTGTATTGTATCCATAATCTTCCTCACTATAGTTTAATGCTATGTATATTTTAAAACACAACTATAAAAAATGCCATGGCTAAAAGTTACAAATGTTGTCACATTTTTTGTCACATATTGAAATCACATATTTTTTTTCTTATAATTAAAACTGTATTGGCAAGGTAGGCGGAGAAAAGGGGAGAATGTAATATGTGTCGTGACAATGATTATATAAACTCCTTGCACATATCGGAAAAGTCTGCGTAATTGCAGACTTTTTTGCTTTGTCAATAAAAAATAACAAAGGGGGCTTTATATGAGAGCGATGAAATGTTGGAAGCGGCTGACCGCATTTTTGTTGTCATTCGCCATGGTGCTTGGATTGGTTCTGACAAATGGAATCACCTCTGAAGCAGCGAGAAAAGAAACTGCATGGACGGAAGACGGGGAAGTAACTGTTCCGAGTGTTATGTACAAGACACATGTGCAGTCATTTGGATGGGAGAAAAGCTGGAAGAAGGACGGACAATCTTCCGGTACATTTGGAAAGGCAAAACGTCTGGAAGCCATTCAGATTCAGGTAGACGGTGGTTATGGTATTGGAATTGAATACCGTACGCATGTGCAGAGCATTGGCTGGCAGGGATGGAAACATGATGGACGGTTATCCGGCACAAGTGGACAGTCAAAGCGTCTGGAGGCAATTCAGATTCGACTGACCGGTAATAATGCAGATTTTTATGATGTATATTACCGTGTACACGCACAGACCTATGGCTGGATGGGCTGGGTAAAAAATGGAGAGCCGGCAGGTACTGCCGGACAGGCAAAGCGTCTGGAGGCAATCCAGATTATTATAGTTCAGAAATGGGATTCTCCGGTCTATATGTACAATGCAAGCGGAGAGTCATTAAAGGGGTCTGAGAGTTGCGGATTTGTCGGAACAGCAAAGTCAAATACATCCGATGCAAATGGTGTGGTAACATACAAAACGCATGTGCAGAGCTATGGAAACCAGAGTTGGGTAAGCGATGGCAGTATTGCGGGGACAAGCGGGGAGGCAAAACGCCTGGAAGCAATTTATATCAAGTTAAATGCAGCGAAGCTTGGCTATACCGGAGGTATCCGTTATCAGACACATGTGCAGTCATTTGGCTGGGAGAAAGAATGGAAGAAGGATGGTCAGATGTCTGGAACGAGCGGAAAGGCAAAACGTCTGGAAGCCATTCGAATTGAGCTGACCGGCACGATTTCTTCTTATTATGATGTATATTATCGTGTCCATGCGCAGACCTATGGCTGGATGGGCTGGGCAAAGAACGGAGAGACCGCAGGTACAGCAGGACTTGGAAAGCGATTAGAGGCAATCCAGATCTGCGTGGTGGAAAAGGGCAGTGATGCTCCAAATGCATTACCGGCAGCTTCCAATGCCAAGGCTTATCAGGGAACACCGGAACCGGTCGATAATAGTATCATTTATGTTTATTCATGGAACACAGAGCTGGGAGAACGTCTGGAGTATTTTAAGGATAAATATCCACAGTATGCAGACAAAGTAAAATTTGAAAATCTGGGACTTGGCGGAACAAGTGATGTATATAAGAAAGAAATCGAAGCTGCATATCAGAAGGGCGGTCAGAAGGTTCCTTCGATTGTAGCGATCGATGAGGATGTTTCAAAATATTTTATGTCTTCGGACATATTTGTGGGTATGGACAGCATTGGTATTACCCAGAAGGATTATAGCAATGCATTCCAGTACACAATTGATCATGCAACCGTAAATGGCAAGTTAAAAGGACTTTGCTGGCAGGCAACACCGGGATGTTTTGTCTATCGTACAGATATTGCACAGAAGGTGCTTGGAACTTCTGACCCGGCAAAGGTACAGACATATGTAAAGGATTGGGATACCTTTATGCAGACTGCAGAAAAGATGAAGCAGGCAGGCTATAAGATGGTATCCGGACCAAAGGAAATCCAGAATGCGGCATTGGCAGATCGAAAGAGTGCATGGGTAAATGATAGTACTGTTACAATCGATCCGGCCATTGACAGATATTTAGAGCTGGCAATGCAATTGATCGACAATGGTTATACAAACAAGAATGATCCTTGGACCGATGGCTGGGGAAGTGATTTCACAGGTGATGTATTTGGCTATTTCGGATGCCCTTGGTTTGTATACTGGACAATTTACGATGAGAAATCCGCTACAGCAGGAAAGAGAAATATCTGTGCAGGTCCTTCTGCTTACAATTGGGGTGGTACATATCTTTCTGTAACGGATAAGTGTCCAAACAAAGAGCTAGCCGCGCTTGTATTAAAGACACTTTGCTGTGATACCGATGTGATGTATAAGATTCAGGATGAAACCTTGGATTTTGTAAACAATAAAGCAGCTGTTCAGAAGATGATTGCGAATGGAAAGGGTGCGACTCCGATTTTAGGAGGCGCAAATCCATTACAGACATGGTATAATGTAGCAGTCAAGGTTGATGGATCAAAGGCAACACAGTACGATTCGGTATTTGATGGATATCTGTATACAGTTATTGATGGATATGAGGATGGATACAACGAGTCGAAGGATAATATGAAATCAATGTTGAAAGCGATGATTAAAGATGGATATCCAAATTTAACAGTGAAATAAAGAACGTTGTTTTTGACGATAAGGAGCACAGGTATTGCTTGTGCTCCTTCTTTTTTGTAAATAGAATGTAAAAAATAACAAAGTTATTGCAAATTTATTATCATGTGTTATACTAAATATAGTTTCTGGCTATATAGTTTTGATAACCATGGAAACGCAGGATAAAAAAGGAGGATTTAAAGGGATGAGAGGCAAAAAATGTTGGAAAAGGGTGACAGCCGTCCTGATGGCATTCATGATGCTGATTGGACTTGTAATGACAAATGGCATTACATCGGAGGCATACTGGTATAACAGCGAGGGTGAGCGTTATCCGAATGTTGGGTATAGAACCCATGTACAGTCGAAAGGCTGGGAGAAAACATTGACGTTGAACGGCAGAACATCAGGAACAGTCGGAGCAGGAAAGCGTCTGGAAGCGATTCAGATCATCGTAGAGCCGGGGTATGGTGTGGGAGTTGAATACCGTACACATATTCAGTCAAAGGGCTGGGAGAAAACATGGAAAAAAGATGGTGAAGTATCTGGAACAAGCGGAGAGGCAAAGCGTCTGGAAGCAATTCAGATCCGCCTGACTGGTACAAACAAGAACAAGTATGACATTTATTACCGCGTACAGGCACAGACGTACGGCTGGCTTGGCTGGGTAAAGAATGGTGCTTATGCAGGAACTGCAGGACAGGCAAAGAGACTGGAGGCAATCCAGATCATCATTATGCCAAAGACTGATTATCCAACTGATTACGAGGGATTTGATGGAACAATCGGCGGTGGATTCGTAGATATGGGTAAGAACCCGACCACAAATGGTTCCGGAGCAGTTTCTTACATGACACATGTACAGTCTTATGGCAATCAGAAATGGGTAAGCGATGGATCAATCTCCGGAACAAGCGGAGAGGGAAAGAGACTCGAAGCAATCTCAATTAAGGTAAACAATGCACAGTTGAATAATATCAGTGGTGGCATTGCATATGCAACACATGTACAGACTTATGGCTGGTCACAGGGCTGGAGATACAATGGACAGCCATCTGGAACAAGCGGAGAAGCAAAGCGTCTGGAGGCTATCCGTATTCAGTTAACAGGTCAGCTGGCACAGTACTATGATGTATACTATCGTGTACATGCACAGACTTATGGCTGGCTCGGCTGGGCAAAGAATGGCTCAATCGCAGGTACATCCGGTTTAGCAAAGCGGCTGGAAGCAATCCAGATCGTGATTATACCAAAGGGTGAGGATGCTCCAAACCCATTGCCAGCAGCGCCAGGTGTAGCAGCATATGTGCATTAATCGGAATACATAACAGAAGATTGGAAGAGACATTATGAGTGATTATAATGTCTCTTTTTTATGCACAATTCCTTATATGATTGATATATAATAAAAAGTTATCGAAAAACAATAAAAATATATTGACATTCAATAATGGATGGTGTAAGGTGTAGAAAGATTAAGAAATAAAACATACGTTTTAGAAAAGATGTGGGAGGGCATATAGGTATGAAAGAAAATAAGATTGCCGGTGCAACGAAGGTCCTGCTGGATATCATGTATTTTGTTGGAATGGTTGTGACATTGACTTTGCCGGTGTCGTTCAAATGGTATGGAACCGTAATCAATCCATTTTTCGGAGAATATTATATCTGGATGGTATTGATCTTCATGACAGCGGGCGTGTTCGCAGTACTGATTTTAAGAGAGCTTCGGAAGATGTTCAAGACCGTGCTTGCGGAAGACTGCTTCGTGAGGGAAAATGTAAAAAGCCTGAACCGGATGGGCATATACAGCTTCGCAATCATGGCAGTGATGCTCTGCCGGATTCCGCTTTACTTCACACCAGCCGTATTTATCATTGTTGTAGTATTTTTGATTGCAGGTCTTTTCTCCCGCGTGCTTGCCATCGTGTTTGACAAGGCAGTGCAGTACAAGGAAGAAAATGATTTTACGATTTAGGGGCGTTACCATATAAGAAAAGGCGGTGATGATATGGCAATAAAGGTGAATCTGGATGTGTTAATGGCACAGAAGAAAAAAGGGCTGACAGAGCTTGCGAAGGAAGTTGATATTACGCTTGCAAATTTATCGATTTTGAAGAATAACAAGGCGAAAGCGGTGCGGTTTTCCACATTAGAATCCATTTGCAAGGCACTGGACTGCCAGCCGGGAGATCTATTGATTTATGAGGATGAAGATAAAGATAAAGAAGGATAACTGAGATTGGCAGAACGTATCTGGAAAGGAGTGTTTTCGATATGGGAGAAGAACAAAAACAAGAGAATTTGAACAATCAGAATATACAGGAACAAGAAACGAAACAGATGATATCATATGCAGATAATAAGGATATGAGGAATCGGGCAGCCCGGTTTGGAACGGGCGGTTTTGCGGCGATTATATACGCGATCGTGACAACGATCTGCCTGTATAAAAATGCATATGGTATTATGACGGTTTTATTTGCGGCTGCAACGATTGGGTTCTTATATTATGTCTGCTCGCATGCACCACAGAGCAAGGCGTACGATAATCGCGAGGATAAGACGTCGAACCCGCGCACGATGAGTTACTACATAGGAATCTTATTGCTTGGTGTGTCGACGTTTCTGACGGGAGATGGATTCCTGATCGTATGTAATTATATTGGCATCTATCTGCTTTCGATGACGGTATTTTTTACCTGCTTTTGCGACGCGGAGAAATGGAGCGTCGGGAAATACATCCGTGCTGTGCTAGGTACAGTGTTCTCGCCGTTTGGGTATCTGTTCCGAGGATTCAGTGACTGTTATGTGTATGTAAAGCTGCGGGAAAAAAAGAAATCCAAGGCAATCTATGTGCTGGTTGGTGTGCTGATTGCACTGCCGTTTCTGGCGTTGATGTTGATCGTGTTATCACAGGCAGACGCCATCTTCAAATACATTGTCGACCGAAGCATTGGAAACCTGCGATTATCTGGGAATCTGGCTGGCTTCGTGATGATGCTCATTGCGGTATTTGTAATCGTTTATGGAATTTTCTGCAAGATGGTGATACAGCCGCCCAAGGTTGACCGTGAAGAGAAACGCATGATAGAGCCGATGATTGGCATTACATTCTGTGGATTGCTTACCGCTTTGTATGCGGTGTTCGCAATCATTCAGATTCTGTTGCCATTTCTTGGAAAACAGATGCTGCCAGCCGGGTATTCGTATTCGCAATATGCGAGACAGGGATTCTTCCAATTGCTTTTTGTGGCGGTTGTAAATTTGGTAATTGTTCTGGTTTGCAACCGTGCATTTGCCGAAAACCGAGTGCTTCGGATGATTCTTACGATCATGTGTGGCTGCACATATGTGATGATCGGCTCTTCGGCAGTGCGGATGCTGATGTATATTCAGGCATACCGGTTGTCGTACCTGCGTGTGCTTGTGCTGTTTGCATTGCTGGTTCTGATTGCGTTATTTGCAGGAACGATTATCTACTTATATAAGAATGCATTTCCGCTGATGAAATATATGATCTTTGTGTGCGGGGGCTTATATATTGTGTTTGCATTGTCACACCCGGATACGTATGTGATGCGTTATAATCTGGCGTGCGCCCGTGCGGACGTACAGACGTGGCTGGATGCGGATGTTGACACAGAAGAAATTGAAGTACGGCTGGCAGATGATTTCCAGTATATGGAAGAACGCTCCGCGGATACGACACCGGCGGTATTTGAGTTTATAGACTGGGCGCAGGCACGTGGAATCTGGACGGATGAAGATGATAGCTGGCAGATATCAAATCTGCTTTCATATCACAGTGAGATGTGTACGAGCCGTAGAGGCGTACGGACATTTAATGTGAGCACGTATCGTGGAAAAGTGGCTTTGGAGGACTACTTAGATAATTAAAATACAACAGACAGATATCCGCCGGTAAGTCTGGCTGGTATGTGTTGCAGGAGGAAACAGATGGAAGGAAGATTGATTGGTGTCGGTGTTGGTCCGGGTAATCCGGAGCTTCTGACGCTGGCGGCGGTGCGTGCAATCCGGGAGAGTGACTGCATTTTGCTGCCAAATGAGAAGAAAGAAGAATGTTTTGCCTATAAGATTGTGCGGCAGGTCGTGCCGGAAATCGAGGAGAAGGAAATCTGTCCGATGCAGTTTCCGATGACGAAGGATGCCGATGTGCTTCGCACGGCTCAGGATCGCTGCTTTGCTGAGGTACAGGCACGGATGGAACAGGGAAAGATACTTGTATTTCTTACGATCGGCGATCCAAGCGTGTACTCGACGTATCATTATATTCACTGGCGTGTGCTTGCAGCGGGCATGTCCGCATCGATGATCAGCGGCGTACCTTCTTTCTGCGCGGTGGCGGCAAGGCTTGGAATCTCCCTTGCGGACCAGGGTGAGGAAATCCATATTATCCCGGGCAGCTATGCAGTGGAGGATACGACAGATTACACGGGGACACGGATCTATATGAAGTCGGGAAAGAAGCTGGAGCGATTGATTGATACGCTTCGGACAGAGCTTGCCAGAAGAGAACAGCAGGGGGAGACATTGGAGATCTATGGTGTTTCGAACTGTGGACTGCCGGATGAAATCGTGATGCATGGGGTAGATGCATTGACGCAGGCGACGAGCTATCTGACAATCGTGATAGTGAAGGTGAAAAAGCAGGACAAATAATGATATTTATTCTAAAATTATTCAAATAACGGTTTTGTTCACAAAACAAACATAAATCTGTTATAGAATATGTATCACAGATTTGGTAGAATAATGAAAAGGGTAAGAAAGGAGATGCCACGGGGCACGTGGCAGATAGTATATGAAATACGCAATTGTAGGAGCTGGTGGATGCGGCGGAAGCATCGGCGCATTTTTAGCAAGAGCTGGACAGGATGTGACATTGATTGCGCGTGGTGCGCATCTTGCAGCAATCAAAGAACATGGTATATGTGTGGAGTCACCAAGCCGGACATTTGCTGTGGCAGATATAAAGGCAGTTGATGAGACAGGATATGCGGAGATTCCGGATGTCCTGTTTGTGTGTGTCAAAGGATATTCGATTCCGGATATCATTCCATTTTTGAGAGAACATAGTGATGCGGAGACGTTGATCGTTCCGATCCTGAATATCTACGGAACCGGTGCGAAGCTGCAGCAGGAGTTGCCGGATGCAACCGTTGTTGATGGCTGTATCTACATTGCGGCGGAGGTCAAGGAGCCGGGTGTGATCCTGCAGAAAGGTGATATCTTCCGTATCGTATTTGGCGCACGGAAGGGACAGGAGCTTTGCCGGAAGATGTTCCTATTAGAACAGGAGTTAAAGGCGGCAGGTATCGATGCGGTGCTTTCCGACCAGATTGAGCGGGATGCATTTCAGAAATACGCATATGTGTCGCCAATGGCAGCCTGCGGTCTGTATTATGACGCAAAAGCCGAAACGTTCCAGCGTGCGGGCGAAGAGCGGATGCTGTTAATTCGGTGCATGAAGGAGATCGACGCGCTTGCAACGGCAATGGGAATTCCATTTTTGGTTGATATTGAGAAGACGAATCTGGATATTTTAGATGCGCTGGCACCGGAGGCTTCGACCTCCATGCAGCGCGATATCTGGGCAGGAAAACCATCGGAAATCGATGGACTGTTGTATGAGCCGCTTCGTCTTGGAGAACAATATGGAGTAGAGATGCCGAACTACGAGATGATCATCAAGGCAGTGAAGGAAAAATGCGGAGAGTAAGATGTATGATTACACAACGAATTAGACGATTTGAACTACATATGCAAGGATGAAAATTCATGAAATATGCATATGATTGAAAGTTAGAAATTCTTGATATTCTGTGAACATCAGCAGTGTTTGAACACGATGTTCAAACAAGTCGTCATTGAGCCATGGATGGCGAATTGACGACGGCTGCGTACGATATACAAATGTATATCAGAATATCTAGAATTTCTTGGTTTCAATTCATCGCATATGAAATGAATCTTCATCCTTGCATATGTATCGAATTGTCTAATTCGTTGGGAAACAGAATGAAAGGAGCATAACAGATGAAAGAAGTAAAATCACCAAAACGTCCGTTGATCTTTTATTATGGAATCGTGCTGGTAGTATTGCTGGTGTTTAATTTATTTATCACCCCAATGCTGGCAGAGCGACAGGTAAAGGAAGTTGATTACGGAACATTTATGAAGATGACCGAGGATAAGGATATCGGTCAGGTGCAGATTGACAGCACACAGATTACATTTACAGATAAGGCGGAGAGTACGATTTATAAGACCGGACTTATGCCGGACGATGATCTGACACAGCGGTTGTATGACAGCGGCGCGAAGTTCTCAAAGGAGATTGAAACGAAGACATCCCCATTTATGAGTTTTCTGATGTCGGTTGTCCTGCCGCTTCTGCTGTTCTGGATTCTTGGAAGATTCCTTGCCAAGAAGATGATGGAACAGGCAGGCGGTAAGAATTCCATGATGTTCGGTATGGGCGGAAAGAGCAACGCGAAGGTGTATGTGCAGTCGACCGAAGGAATCCATTTTACGGATGTTGCCGGCGAGGATGAGGCAAAGGAAAATCTGGCAGAGATTGTTGATTATCTGCACAATCCGAAGAAATACACGGATGTTGGTGCGTCTATGCCGAAGGGACTTTTGTTAGTCGGCCCTCCGGGAACTGGTAAGACAATGCTTGCGAAGGCGGTTGCCGGTGAGGCAAATGTACCGTTCTTCTCAATCTCCGGTTCTGAGTTCGTCGAGATGTTTGTCGGTATGGGTGCATCAAAGGTGCGTGACCTGTTCAAGCAGGCAAAGGAGAAAGCCCCTTGTATCGTATTTATCGATGAGATTGATGCGATCGGTAAGAAGCGTGACAGCGGCAAGTACGGCGGCAACGATGAGCGGGAGCAGACATTGAACCAGCTCTTAACAGAGATGGATGGATTTGAAGGCAACAATGGAGTTATTATTCTGGCGGCAACGAACCGTCCGGAATCCCTTGATCCGGCACTGACCAGACCGGGACGTTTTGACCGGAGGGTACCGGTAGAACTGCCTGACCTGAAAGGCCGTGAGGCAATCCTCAAGGTACATGCGAGAAAGATCAAGGTTGGCGATGATGTAGATTTCCATACGATTGCACGTATGGCATCGGGGGCGTCAGGCGCCGAGCTTGCGAATATTATCAATGAGGGCGCACTTCGTGCCGTCCGTTCAAACCGGACATTTGTAACCGAGGCAGATCTGGAAGAAAGTGTTGAGGTTGTAATCGCCGGTTATCAGAAGAAGAATGCCGTACTTTCTGACAAAGAGAAAAAGACGGTTGCATATCACGAGGTCGGACATGCGTTAGTTGCTGCTTTGCAGAGCCATTCTGCACCGGTACAGAAGATTACGATCATTCCGCGTACATCCGGTGCGCTCGGTTATACGATGCAGGTCGAGCAGGGCGATAAGTACCTGATGACGAAGGAAGAGATCGAGAACAAGATCGCAACACTCACTGGTGGACGTGCCGCAGAGGAAGTGGCGTGTGGCGAGATTACGACCGGCGCTTCGAATGATATCGAGCAGGCAACGAAGCTGGCGCGTGCAATGATTACCCGCTACGGTATGAGCGAGGAGTTCGATATGGTCGCAATGGAGACGGTGGAAAACCAGTATCTCGGTGGCGATACGTCCCTTTGCTGTTCGGTAGATACACAGAAGGAGATTGACCGGAAGGTTGTTGAGTTAGTGCGCGCGCAGCATGAGAAGGCGAAGAAAATGCTTGTTGACAACAAGCGTCTGCTGGATGTTCTGGCGATGCATCTTTATGAGAAGGAGACAATTACCGGCGATGAATTTATGGAGATCCTGCACAAGGAAGGAGGAGCCAATCTATGAAAAGATACACGGGCTATGGATGGCTGAAACTGATCGAGGGTATCCTGCTTATAATCCTTGGAGCTTTATCCATGATATCTCCAAGTGGTATCCTGCGGTGGATCACGATCTTCTATGGCGTGATGGCGACTGTGACTGGTATTACGGATATTATCTTCTATGCGAAGACTGAACGTTATATCGGATTTGCCCCGTGTATTGCATTGGTCACAGGTGTACTGAGTGTGATCACCGGTCTGGCGTTGATGTTATATCCGCATATTGGTGAACTGGTTGTGACATTACTGTTGCCGCTGTGGTTTATTGCACACAGTATATCGAAGCTCTGTCATCTCGACTATATCCGAAGCTTGTACAGAGGCAGATATTTTTACTTCACACTGTGCATCAATGTGATCGGCCTGATCTTAGGTGTATTGATGATATTCTGGCCGCAGATCGCGTTGTTCTCGGTTGCATTTTTGATCGGCACATACCTTGTGATATTGGGTGTGGACAGTGTGATATCCGCATGCAGCAAGCTTGGTCGGGACTGGTAAATGACTTGCAAAAAACTTGCAAATTTGCAAAAAAGTAGACATATTTCTTGTATTAAAGTACATAAGTATGCTATACTTTACTTTTAGAAAATTTATATAAATATGCAAGGAGGAAGCAGATATGTCAAACATTTTTAAGAAGATCAATGGAAAGAAAACAGGAATTTTTGCAGCAGGAGTATTATTTGGAACAGCAGGAATCAAGCTTTTGGCAAGCCGTGATGCAAAGAAGGTTTACTCGCATGGTACAGCCGCTGTCCTTCGTGCAAAGGACTGCATCATGAAGACTGTGACCAATGTACAGGAGAATGCAAGCGACATCTATGCAGAGGCAAAGCAGATCAACGCAGACCGCAAGATTGAAGCTGAGGCACAGGTAGTTGAGGACGAAGCAGAAGCAGAGGAGCAGGCGACAGAAAATGAAATTTGTGATTAAACATGAAATACGAGGCAGAATTCGTTTTCATGTTGTACAGAAGAATATGTCGTATCGGGAAGCTGATATCCTTCAGTATTATCTTGACAGCATGAAACATGTCAGTTTTGCGAAGGTAAATCATTTGACCTGTGATGCGGTTGTCTGTTATGAGGGAAGCCGGGAAGCGATGATAACAGCGCTCCGGCGGTTCCGTTATGAGACGGCAGATGTGCCGGAATCTTATCTTGCAAATTCAGGCAGACAGGTGAATGAAGAGTACAAAGAAAAACTGGTAGACAAGGTTTTAATGCGATTCATCAACCGGATGTTTTTACCGATGCCGATCGCAAACACCCTGACTGCCATCCGTTCCGTGAAATACATCACGAATGGACTGAAAACATTAGCAAAACGAAAGATCGAGGTTCCGGTTCTGGACGGCACGGCAATCGGTGTATCCGTGTTCCGTGGAGATTTCCAGACGGCAGGCTCTATTATGTTTCTGCTTGGAATTGGTGAGATCTTAGAGGAGTGGACACATAAGAAATCCGTCGGTGATCTTGCACGGAGTATGTCCTTGAATATCGGAAAAGTCTGGTTGAAGAAGGACGGACAGGAAGTGCAGGTGTCTGCGGAGTCTATTCATGTGGACGATGAGATTGTCGTTCATGTCGGAAATGTGATTCCATTTGATGGAACGGTTGTCGATGGTGATGCGATGGTCAATCAGGCGTCGATGACAGGCGAACCTTTGCCGGTACATAAGCAGGTAGATTCGTATGTTTATGCAGGCACGGTGCTGGAGGAAGGCGAGCTTTGCATCCGTGTACGTCAGGTTGGTGGTTCGAGCCGGTATGAGAAGGTTGTCACGATGATTGAGGAATCCGAGAAGCTCAAATCTTCTCTGGAGAGTAAGGCATCCCATCTGGCAGACAAGCTTGTACCATATACGTTACTTGGCACAGCCGCAACGTATCTTTTCACACGAAATGTGACGAAAGCACTGTCTGTATTGATGGTTGATTTCTCTTGTGCATTGAAGCTGGCAATGCCGATTTCGGTATTGTCCGCAATCCGACAGGCGAGCAAGTCAAGCATCACGGTAAAGGGCGGCAAGTTTTTAGAGGCGATGGCGGAAGCAGATACGATCGTATTTGATAAGACCGGAACTCTGACGAAAGCAACCCCACGTGTGGTAGATGTTGTATCGTTCTGTGATGAGAGCAACGATGAACTGCTGCGGATCGCCGCATGTCTGGAGGAGCATTTCCCTCATTCGATGGCGCGTGCAGTTGTCGATGCGGCAAGCGAAAAGAATCTGGTACATGAAGAGGTTCACTCGAAGGTGTCCTATATCGTGGCACATGGTATTTCTACTACGGTAGAAGGAAGAAAGACAATTATCGGAAGCTATCATTTTGTATTTGAAGATGAGGGCTGTGTGGTTCCGGAAGGTATGCAGGAGAAGTTCGATGCACTGCCGGAGGAATATTCACATCTGTATATGGCGGTCGAAGGACGACTGGTGGCTGTCATCTGTATCGAAGATCCAATCCGTGATGAGGCAGCCGATGTAATCCGGACACTGAAAGAGCTTGGATTTGCAAAGGTTGTTATGATGACCGGAGACAGTGAGCGGACAGCTTGTGCAATCGCACGGAAGGTTGGCGTGGATGAGTATTATTCCGAGGTACTTCCAGAGGATAAGGCAAGCTACGTGGAGCGTGCGAAGGCAGAGGGACATAAGGTTATCATGATCGGCGATGGCATCAATGATTCACCGGCTCTTTCGGCAGCGGATATCGGTATTGCAATCAGCGATGGTGCAGAGATTGCACGGGAGATTGCGGATATTACCGTTGGTGCAGATAACTTGAATGAACTGATCACATTGCGGAAGATCAGTACCGCACTGACAAGACGAATCCGCCGGAATTACAGAACCATCGTTGGATTTAATACCGGACTGATCGTGCTTGGTGTTGCAGGCGTGATTCAGCCGACAACCTCGGCGTTGATGCACAACACGTCGACATTGGCAATTGGACTGCATTCGATGAAGGATCTTGTATTATAAAAAAGAAAAAGGAAACGTCAGGCAGATGAACGTACAGGTGACAGGAATGTAGCTGCATTTCATCGATATCTGCTTGACGTTTCTTTTTTTGTTCACTATAATATAACTAAAGTTACATAACTAATGTTATAAAACGAAATATGGAGGACAATATGCCAAGGGCAACGAAGTATCTGAAGGAAGATATCATAGAGGCAGCGAGTGCTGTCGTGAAGAAAGAAGGCCTATCTGCAATTAATGCAAGGCGGGTAGCGAAAGAGCTTGGATGTTCGGTTCAGCCAATCTTCTATCAGTTTGAGAACATGGAGGACTTAAAGCAGGCGACAATCTTACATATCCAGAAGATATACCAGTCGTATATGATCAGAGGCTCCAAGGAAGAAAAAGCGTATCGTGGCATGGGACTTGCGTATATCCGGTTCGCGAAGGATTATCCGGATTTCTTCAAGATATTATTTATGGGGGATTCGAGGATCTCTCCAACGGAATTTATCGAGAAAGACAACATGGGGAATCAGGTCTTAGAAAAGGGTGCAGAATTCACCGGGTATGACAGGAAGGAACAGGAGGCGTTTCATCTGAAGGTGTGGATCTTCACACATGGAATCGCCAGCATGGTTGCAACGGGAACGGTTGCATTTACGGAGGAGCAGATTGAACAACTGCTGACGGATACCGTAAGACAGATGAAGATCGGAAGCATGTATGACAAGAAGCCGACGGAGAGTTGAATGAACGCAGACAATTGCAACATAGATTCAATACATTGTATATCGTATGAATCAATCCCGAAATATATATAGAATCTATTTTGCAATAACTGGATGAATGAAAAGGAGCGTGGAAAATTAAAATGAACGCAGTTGTAGAAGTAAAGAATCTGACAAAGGAATATAAACAGAAGAAGGCAGTTGATGATCTGTCGTTTGAGATCAGACAGGGAGAGATCCTCGGTCTGCTTGGTCCAAACGGAAGCGGAAAATCGACAACGATCAACTGCATCCTCTCGCTGTTAAAATACAGTGCGGGAAGTATCAAAATCTTCGGGGAGGAGATGACACCGGATGCCTATAAGATCAAGCGGGAAATCGGCGTGATTTTCCAGGAGGTAGCCGTGTTCCAGGAGCTTACAGTGTATGAGAATATCGATTATTTCTGTGGACTGTATGTGAAGGACAGGCAGGAGCGGAAGAAGGATATCGAGGATGCGATTGCGTTGGTCGGACTGGATGAATTCCGAAAATATTATCCGAAACAGTTGTCGGGCGGTCTGCTCCGGCGACTGAATATCGCGTGTGGTATCGCGCATAAGCCGAAGCTGATCTTTTTAGATGAACCGACGGTTGCAGTCGATCCACAGAGCCGGAACAACATTTTGGATGGCATCAGGAAGCTGCGGGATGATGGCGCGACGATCTGTTACACGACACATTATATGGAGGAAGTCGAGCTTCTGTGTGACCGGATCATTATATTGGATAAAGGAAAGATCATTGCGCAGGGAACGTCCGACGAGTTAAAGTCGCTTGCGAAGATTGAGGAGAAAGTTACGATCGAGACGAAACATTTCAAAACGGAATTCATGGAGAAGCTGCAGGCGGCACCGAATGTCGAAAAGGCAGAATATGCCGACCATCAGCTTGTGATCACCTATAAGAGCGGAAAAAATAACGTGGCGAAGCTGATCGAGGAACTGAGTGCGGCGGGGATCACATGCAACAAGATCTTCTCCGAGCGTCCGACGCTCAACGATGTGTTCCTGGAGCTGACCGGAAAGGAGCTTAGAGACTGATGTTTGGACATAACTTTAAGTATACCTTCAAAGTCCTGATGCGAAGCAGGATGCTTCTGTTCTGGACATTTGTATTCCCACTCGTGCTTGGAACGATGTTCAAGCTGGCATTCTCCAACATCGAGAACAGTGAGAAGCTGAAAGTGATCCCGATTGCGATTGTCGATAACGAGGATTTTCAGGGAAACGAAGCATTCTGCCAGACCTTTGAGACTTTGAGCGATGAATCAAGCGATGAGCAGATGTTTGACACGGTGTATGTGTCGAAGGATGAAGCGGATACGCTGCTTTCGGATGGGAATGTCGATGGTGTGCTGTATATGAATGGCGCAGAGCCAGAGATCTGGATTCACGAAAACGGCATCAACCAGACGGTGCTGCAATATGTGGTGGACGAGATTGTACATACCTCTGCAATCATGGAAAAACGTGTACAAAATGAGATTGAGCAGGGAACTATGCCGGATATCGAGGCACTTTATAAAAACGTAATGGAGCAGGTTGCGGGCGGAGAGTCAAACCTTGTCGATGCCTCCCGCACAAATTTAAGCTATACGATGATCGAGTATTACACATTGATCGCGATGACATGTCTGTATGGCGGAATCCTTGGAATGACTGCACTGAGCCGGAATCTGCCAAACATGGGAAATCTTGGAAAGCGTACGGCTATCGTTCCAGTCAGCAAGGCAAAGACAATGCTTTCTTCACTGCTTGCCGCATATTGTACGCAGTTGATTGGACTTGCGATTCTATTTGTGTATACGATCTTCGTGATGAAGGTCGATTACGGGGAGAATCTGCCCTATGTAATCCTGCTGGCACTCGCGGGAAGTCTGGCGGGGCTGACGCTTGCCATCATGGTGACTACGGTTGTCAAGACCGGCGAGAATGGAAAGCTTGGAATCCTGATCGGCATCACGATGGCGTGCTGTTTCCTGTCCGGTATGATGGGAATTACCATGAAATATATCATCGAGAAACACGTGCCGTTCTTAGACAAGATCAATCCGGCGGCGATGATCACGGATGGATATTATGCACTGTATTATTATGGCGTGGACAAGCGTTTCTGGATGGATGTAGCGAGTCTTGGAATCTTCTCTGTCGTGATGCTGCTTGTATCTGCACAGGGATTAAGGAGGCAGAAGTATGACAGTATTTAAGGCATTTCTGCATGTATTGAATAAATGTAAGGGCATGGTGATCATGTATACCGCGTTGTTGCTTTTGTTCGGCGGATTGAACTCGAAAAGCGGGGATACCGCGAGCCAGTTCACCGCGGACAAGCCGAAGATCGCCATCGTGAGTCAGGACGAAAATGTCGGAATCACGAAGAATTTTACGGATTATATTGCGGCGCACAGCGAGCTGCAGGAACTGAAAAGCGAGGAGGCAATCGACGATGCGATCTTCTACCGGCAGGTGGCATTTGTGATCTATATTCCGCAGGGCTACCGGCAAGCGGTATTGAACGGCGAAAATCCGGAACTGAAATATAAGAGCTGCCAGTCGGCGGATGCGAGCTTCGCGAAGATGATGGTCGAAAGCTATCTGAGCATACAGCAAAATTACGTGGATGCCGCGCTGCAGGCAAACCCGGATGAAATGAATATATCCCTGAATGAGGAGGCAGTCTGCGATGATATCACGCAGACGCTGGAACAGACGTCGAGCGTTCATGTGACGACCACACTTGATACGAACAGCATGTCGAAGGCGGCGAATTATTTTAATTTTGCAAGCTATAGTCTGCTCGCCGGTGCGATTTTCGTGATCTGTCTGGTGCTTACGAGCTTTCAGGAGCTGCCGATCCGCAAGCGTATCACGATCAGCAGTATGAATTATAAGAAACACAATGCAATCTTGCTTGCTTCGAACCTGTTATTTGCAATCGCATTATGGCTGTCCTATGGCTTGATCAGCTTCGTGATTGTTGGAAAGGCAATGTTCAGTGCGCAGGGTGCCATGTATCTGGCGAATTCGTTCGTATTTACTTTGTGCGCCTTGACGATGGCGTTCCTGATCTCCAGCATCTTCAACAACAAGGATGCGGTCAATGGAATCGTCAATGTCGTGGCACTTGGCTCGGCATTTCTGTGCGGTGCATTTATCCCGGTCGAATGGCTGCCGGATGGCGTGCTTGCCGCCGGACATATCTTCCCGGCGTACTGGTATATTCAGACGAATGAATATTTGAAGACGCTGGAGATAGTGAGCATTTCGGGGCTGAAACCGGTATTTATCAACATGCTGGCAATGGTTGGATATGGCGTGTTCTATATTATAGTGGCAAATATTGTGTCGGCGAAGAAACGGGTAGTGGCGTAATCATGAAACGGGCGAAGTGGAAATTCTGCTTCGCCTGTTTTGCTGTTTTCCAATTAATTTCGCTTAAGGGATTAACGAACAGTGATGAAATGCAAACAAATGTTCACGAAAAGGGTTGCAATTAAGAACGTTTGTTCGTATAATAAAACTATGAGTACAGAGATCACAAACAATTACATAGAAGAATATACAACACAGGAGAAGTTGCAGATTCTTGCGGATGCTGCCAAATACGATGTAGCATGTACGTCGAGCGGATCGGATCGCCGGGGAAAGAAAGGAGAACTCGGAAATGCGGCGGCGTGTGGCATCTGTCACAGCTTTGCGTCGGATGGCAGGTGTATCTCACTGCTGAAGATTCTGATGACGAATCACTGCGTCTATGATTGTAAATACTGTATCAATCGTGCAAGCAATGATGTGAAGCGTGCAACCTTTACGCCACAGGAAATCTGTGAGCTGACAGTGGAATTCTACAAGCGGAATTATATTGAAGGCTTGTTCTTAAGCTCCGGTGTTCTGAAGAATCCGACATACACGATGGAGAAGATGTGCGAGACATTGCTTCTGCTTCGGACGAAATATCATTTTAACGGCTACATCCATGTAAAGACGATTCCTGGTGCATCGGATGAACTGCTTGCGGCAGCGGGATATCTGGCAGATCGTATCAGCGTGAATATGGAACTGCCGACGGAGGAAGGATTGCGGACACTGGCACCGAATAAGACGATGCAGACAATCTTAGATCCGATGGGGAAGGTGCGGAACACAATCGCGTCGCATCGTATGGCAATCGGGAAATCCGCGCATATGGAGCGAAGCAAGGGCAATCAGTTCCTGAAGCAGAGTATCTTCGGGACTGAGACGAAGAAGCAGTTTGCAGATGAATTGATGAAGGAGAAGGAGGCAGGAAAAATCGCTGCGGATGGTGCAGTGGTTCGGGAGTCTGCGAGTTCTTACGGAAGCAGATCCGCTGTACAGGATGGTGCTGCAGAATCAACCATTGTTACAAATGGAAAACTGGATGCAGGAAAATTAAAAGAGGAAAAAGAACGGAAAGGTCGGTCAGGAAATGGAGAAACCATGCATGACCGGGCGCAGTCTACGATTGAAACTTTGGCTTCGAAGATGAATGGAACGGTTCTGGACAGTGCTCTGACGTGGGACAACGCATATCAGCTTGCACCGCTCGATATGTCAAAATTAAAGCGGCGGTTTGCACCGGCGGGACAGAGCACGCAGATGATTATCGGGGCAACTGGCGAGAGCGATTATACATTGCTGCAGACGACACAGCAGTTGTATCAGGGCTTTGACTTGAAACGTGTATTTTATTCGGCGTATATTCCGTTGAATGAGGATAAGGTATTGCCACAGATTGGAACACCGCCACCGCTTCTGCGGGAACACAGGTTGTATCAGGCGGACTGGCTGCTCCGGTTCTATGGATTTCAGGCGGGTGAATTGTTATCCGAGGAGAAGCCGAATTTCAACGAACTGGTTGATCCGAAGTGCGACTGGGCGCTCCGGCATCTGGAGCAATTTCCGGTGGAAGTACAGACTGCAAGCTATGCGATGCTGCTCCGTGTGCCAGGCATCGGACCAAAATCGGCAGGAAGGATCACATATGCAAGACGTTATGGCAGGCTGGATTTTGCATCTCTGAAGAAGATGGGCGTTGTGTTGAAACGGGCGCAATATTTCATTACCTGTGGCGGCAAGCAGATGTATCACACGCCGATCGAGGAAGGGTACATTACAAGGCAGTTGACCGGCGTCGACCAGAAGGATATATGGAAGGCGGAGCACGCGAACGAATCGTTCACGCA
This sequence comes from Lachnospiraceae bacterium UBA5902, assembly GCA_002431865.1. GTDB lineage: Bacteria > Bacillota > Clostridia > Lachnospirales > Lachnospiraceae > Coprococcus_C. Next base: position 3,322 of record DJEI01000006.1, on the reverse strand, counting down.
GATGTCGCTGGCGGATTTCGGAATTGGGTAGATTGTAGCTATGAAGATATATACATGTAAAGACCGGTTGGAGGATATTATGACCTGCATCTATGATGCGTGGGTGGAAGCCTTGCGGATCGGTCACGACCAGATACAAGTGAAGAAAGAACCGGTATTTCAACAGACGATGTTTGACGAGTACATCCATGTGGACGGTGATGCGGAAAAGGCAGAGAAGGTGATCCGTTCCATCCGGAGAGATATCTCGGATGAGGCATATCTGAATGTCTATTATGCGACGCTTTCCGCAGAGGAAGATGCATTGCAGGTAATCTATAATTTCCTGCGGGTTGGATTCGCCGTTGGCTGCCGCGTGCTTGATTATTATACGAATCCACATGTGATGCGGATATTGGAACTGCGGCGGAAGGTGGGGAATGAAAGTCATCATTTTCGGGAATTTGCACGGTTTCAGTCGTTAAATGGGAAAGTCTATGTGTGCCATCTGGAACCGAAAAGCGATGTGATCATGCTGGTCGGCAGACATTTTGCAGATCGTATGCCGTCAGAGCACTGGATGATCATTGATGATACAAGGAAGACCGCGTGCGTGCATCCGAAGGATGGGACGAATTACCTGCGCTATCTGACTGATGAGGAATTTGAGACGCTTCGGAAGACCGAGGAGTACGAGGATGAATATACCGATATGTGGAAGACGTTTTTCCATGCGGTTGGAATCAAAGAGCGTGAGAATTATATCTGCCAGCGGAATCTCTTCCCGATCTGGAAACGGAAACATGCGGTGGAATTTAAGAATTAGATATGGTAGTATCTTGAGTATATAGAAGACATAGATATTTCATATTATCAAAAAAAGGTACAATAATGGCATACATATGAAATAACAATCGCATATAACAGGAGGAACGGATACGATGGCATACTTCTATTTTACAAGACATGGACAGACAATCTGGAATGTAGAGAATAAAATCTGTGGCGCGACGGATATTGCACTCACAGAACTTGGACATACACAGGCAAAGGAATTGGGCGAACGGATTAAGGCAGAAGGAATCCATATTGATAAGATTCTGTATTCACCGCTGATGCGTGCGGCAGATACCGCAAAGCATATCGCGGAAGTGACTGGCGTTCCGGCAGAGGAAGAAATGCGGTTGAAGGAGCAGAATTTTGGACGGTATGAGTCCACACCGCGAAATGGCGCGGAATTCTCCGTTGCGAAGGCACAGTTTGTCAACAGTTATGATGGTGGGGAGTCTATGCTGAAGCTTTCCCAGAGAATCTATAATCTGCTGGATGATATTAAGAAAGAAGCCGAAAGCGACGGGACGGTATATCTGTTGGTGGCGCATAACGGTATTTCCCGTATTATTGAGTCGTATTTCCGTGATATGACGAACGAGGAATTTGCAGCGTTTGGAATAAAGAATTGTGAGTTGAGAAAGTATGAATTTTAAGGGAATTAGTCTGGTATTTTCAACAGAAAATGAAGCATTCGAGATCTGGTATTTGAGGTAGGGATGTTATGCGGATAGCAATGGTGCAGATGTCCAACGTGGGCAGTGTACAATTAAATATGGAGAAAAGCCTGCGTGCGATTGAAGAAGCGGCACGACAACATGCAGATCTGGTGTTATTCCCAGAGGTGCAATTGACCGAATTCTTTCCGCAGTATGCAGGGCAGGATGTACAGAAATATCAGGTATCAATCGAGTCTGAGATTGTGCGTCAATTCTCTGAAGTGTGTCGGAAGAATCAGATTATGGCAGTACCAAATCTGTATTTGCTGGAGAATGGAAAGTCTTATGATGCGAGCATTTTGATCGGTGAGAATGGTGACATACTGGGTGTTCAGAAGATGGTGCATGTGGCACAGGCAGAGAAGTTTTATGAGCAGGATTATTATACGCCATCGGATGATGGGTTCCATGTTTTTGAGACAGTACATGGAACGATTGGGATTGTCGTTTGCTTTGACCGGCATTACCCGGAAAGTATTCGGACAGAATCTTTACAGGGAGCGGATCTAATTCTCATACCTACAGTGAATACGAAAGCAGAACCATCTGAGATGTTTGAATGGGAGCTGCGGGTGCAGGCATTCCAAAACAGTGTGATACTTGCGATGTGCAACCGCGTTGGCGTCGAAGGTGAGATGCATTTCTCAGGAGAATCTATCGTTGCAGGTGCAGATGGACAGGTGCTTGTGAAAGCCGATGACAGTGAGAAAATCGTGTATGCAGATGTAGATCTGGCACAGGCAAAAAGGATACGGAATGGACGTCCGTATACGCAGCTTCGACGAACGGAGTTTTATGCGTGAGAGGGGAAAGTTGACGGTAAAATAATGGTATTGAGGGTACTGAAAATGTAAAAAATGATTAAATAGTACCCGGAAAAGGGATTTATTATTCAATACTGTCTTAAGTGATTTGCTTGGAAGATGGAGAAGAACATGAAGCGAATCGGATATGCAATAGCAACTGTGATTTTGCTGTTGATCGAAGTGTTGATTGCAATATATGTACATGATGCATTTGTAAGACCATATGTTGGCGACATGCTGGTTGTGGTTGTGCTATATACGTTTATAAGAATATTTGTACCGGAGCGATGCAAACTGTTACCGCTGTATGTATTTATTTTTGCGGCACTGGTAGAGGTTTTGCAGATGTTCCATATTGTGGAAGCATTAGGCTGGCAGAATAATCGTTTCTTAAGCATTCTGGTCGGTTCCGTATTTGATTGGAAAGATATCTTGTGTTATGCCGTTGGCTGTATATCGCTTGGCGTGTATGAGGTGTTGAAGCGAAAGACTGTAAAAGGGAGAACAAATGGCGTTTGATTTTAAGAAGGAATACAAGGAATTTTATATGCCGAAGAACAAGCCGGAGATAGTGAATGTTCCAAAGGCAAACTATATCGCAGTAAGAGGAAAAGGCAATCCGAATGAAAAGGATGGAGCATATCAGCAGGCGATAGGCGTTTTATATGCAGTTGCATATACACTTAAGATGAGTTACAAGACGGATTACATATTTGAAGGAAAATGGGTATGAAAATGATCTGTCAAAAGATAGATTGAAATGATAATTCCCGGTTTATCCAACGAACAATATTTAGAAAATATACTAAAAATTGCAAAAAATATAAAAATACTTGACGGCATAGTTTGATTATGTTAGCCTACTAGCAAAGCATAAGTTTCATATAGTAGCTGCTAGATAGTTACTTTCTACGAATAGTCAAATTATTTATTTTTGAACATTCATGCTTTTAAATTCAATTCATTAATTTAAGATGCAGGGGTATT
>DJEI01000005.1:32599-40939 GCA_002431865.1 Lachnospiraceae bacterium UBA5902 | reverse complement strand
GGAAAACGAACCTATATCCAGTCAGCGTATGCAATGCTTACTGATGAAAAAGCAGAAGTAGAACTCAGATCATTTATGCTCACAGGAGATTCTTTCCCTAAAATAGTGGTAAGGAAAGATATTGGAAAGCGTTGGTATGATGACAATGGCATTTTGAATATCAATGTGATTGATTTCCTTTTGGATAAGGAGCTTATATAAATGGAGCATAGAACATTTGAAAATGAGTATATTGAATAAGTAAGCCTTTATAGGCGTAATTTTCAATGGAAACAAAAATGACAGATGCTGTATGGAGAGAAGTGGTTGCAGATTCTGCTGTATTATCATCAACAATTGCAAGCCGCAATATAGATAGATTCCTTTAACGTTCCTGGAAATTACGCTGCTGTAAATAGCAATAAAATCTTTTAATTGTATCTGCATATATGCGTTTATTATAGTACATACACCTTTAAATTACTAACGATTCATTCCAGAAATTTACCTTTCGTCCCAGAATTTTACCGTTCATCCCATATGGGTTGACACTGCTTTGCCGGAAATGTTATAAAAAAGACTAGCATGTAATTTCATAGTAAAGGATATTTAATAAAGAAAATTTGGGAGGTAATCTATGAAATTGAAAAAGAAAGCATATGGAATATTAGCAGCGGTACTGCTGCTGGTGACGGCTGTATTTATCGGAACGCAGGGTTCTGTAAAGGCAGAGACCTTGAAGGTATCCATAAACGGAACTGAATTGCAGGATGGTAAATACTATGAATTTGGAGGAAGCAGAGGAAGCGGAACCATGAGTGAGTGCGACCCGGCTGCGCTACCTTCGGTGTATATATACTATAATGCCGGCATTATAGAAGTATACAATAATGTAATGATATATTCAAATGGAGCGAGTTCAACAGAAATCCTGAAAATTGAAAACGGAACCCTGGCGTTGAAAGGGTCTGGCAGGTTCTATTTGGCAAACAATGGAGATACGGACGCATTGATTGCAGGAACTGCGGACGCAGCCCTTATAACGGATGAATATACCGGAAATATTGTGCTTAGCGGGGATGGCGGAAATGCTCTTATAAAGGGACTTTCTCTGGTAGATTTAAAAACCACCGGAGAAATAGCATTTAGTAGTGATGCAATTGTCGGTGATGCATTCATATCTGCTGGTTCGGTTAAGCTTGAGGCAAGCAATTTTGGCTTATACCTGTTGGATGGAACGGTGAAGCATATGATAGAGGCAACGGATGCACAAAACGGAGAAATCAGCCTGATAAAGACCAATACTCTTAATTATTTGGATTTAATTAACGGAAGTAGTATAAATGCATCGGAAGCTTTTTTCAAAGCAAAGGATGTGTTTGTGTCATCCAATGGAACCACCTCAAATCGAAGTATATTGTTTATAGGTGAAGCAATCGCAGAAGGTAATCTCAAGATAGAAGCAAAAAGTGGTGTGGAGCTGAATGCACAGAATACCGCAGTAAATGGTAATCTTAATATAGATGTAACAGACGGCGGTAGTGTAAGCGTAGTCAGTGAAGGGGGAGCTGTGTCGACCGGAAATACAGAGATTCAGGCACCTTTGTCAACGGTTCGGCTGCAGTCAAAAGGAAATGCTGCGGTAATTGAAGGAAATGCAAAGATGGATGCAGAAAGAATAGCCATGAAGAGTGCAAACAATGCAGCAATTGCAGGTGATGCAGAGCTTCAGGCTCAATATGGGATTGAGCTTATCGGAGCGGAGGGATATTCGGTCATAGCGGGAAGCAATATTATAATGAATACATCAGGCAACGAGATTTTAATAAGCAGAACAGGAAGTGCTGCATCTGATACTCCGCCAATTCTTGGGGGAACCATTCAGACCCGGAATGATGTAGTAATATATGAAGATGGCGGAACAAGATGGGTAGAGGTACTGGCAACCGGTCAGGTATATTATGCAGATAATTGCGAACATCCGATTATATTAGGATATTCGGGCCGGTGTATGGTGTGTGAAACCTCTAATATTGAATATGCAGAGCTGATAGGAGCAGATGGAACCTCAAAGAGAATGCTGAACGGAGACCTTGGCGGAGATGGAGCATATAATGATTTTCGATACCTGGCGGACGGAGATACCATAAAACTTACCCGCGATTTGTATGCAAATGGAAGATCTGTGGCAATTGCTGACACAAAAGCTGTGACGTTTGATTTGAACGGACATACTTTAATTCTGGGTACGCTATCGGCAGAAAATGAGCTTACAATTGCAAATGGTGACTACAAAGGGACGATTGCAAATGCCGGTGTGAATCTTACAAGAGTATTGACCTTTCGAAATGCAAAGGCTACCCTTGGAAACCTGCAGTGGATGACGGATAGTGGTGTGAAGCTTGAAGAAAGTGAAATTACGATAGCAGGAAATAACGGCTCCGAGCAATGCTGGTTAGAAAAGCTTACAATGGATGAGGATTCAAAGCTGGTGTTACGCAATGTAGGTGGTGGTATCGGAAATTACGGTCATAACACATTGGAGGAAAGCTTAGGATCTATTCAAAAATTCCTGCCGGACGGTTATTCACTTGTACGGAGAAAAAAGAACCCGGCAGATGCAGATTTTAGAAATACAATTAATAATGCAAATGGCGAAATCGCCCAAAGCATAGTGCTTCGTTATCGAAGAATGACCGATGCAGATTTAGCGGTTACACTGAATCCGACAACATACACCTATGATGGAACCGCAAAGGAGCCGGAGGTGCTTGTGACCTATGAAGGACAGAATCTGGTAAAGGGAACGGATTACACAGTTGCTTATTCAAATAACACCAATGCCGGCAATGCAGTCGTAACGCTTACAGGCATGGGTATATATCATGAAGTGGCACAGGTGCCATTTACAATAGCAAAGGCAAGTCAGGCAGCACCAACCGGACTGGTTGCAGTAAACGCAGGCAAGTCAGGGGCTCAGGATGGAGCCATTGAAAATGTGACTACAGCCATGGAATATAGTATTGACGAGGTAAATTGGATAAGCGTTCCTTCGGGTACGAAGGTAAGCGGACTTGCAGCAGGTAACTATTATGTGCGGTATGCAGAGACAGAAAATTATCTGGCATCTCCTGCTGCAAAGGTAGTGGTTGCTGCACCGGATGCAGCTACAACTACAACGGAAAGCGGTTCTACCTCGGATGCAACCACCGCAGGTGCAAATGGTACAACAGCCGCTGCGGATAGCACAGGAACAACAACAGCAGACGTAAAAACTGCAAAGAACGTAAAGACCGGAGACGAAGCACCATTGGGAATGATACTGATTCTGATGTTTTCCGCTGCTGGAATGACAGTTGCAGCAGTGGCAGGCAAAAAGAAGCATCGTTAATCAGGAATCAATGGATATCAAGGCAATTGCCACCAAGGTTATGTATAAGTTGTTTGCAATGTTGAAAAAGAAATACGATTTTGAGCTGTCAAAGAACAGCGAAACGGAGGTAACAAAATGAGGAAACGATTATTCAGTATCCTGCTCGCTCTGTGCATGGTGCTCTGCCTTATGCCAACAACGGCGTTTGCTGAGGACAACACGGAAGGGAAACCACTTGTATGCACCTGCGAAACGGCCTGCACGGCAGAAGCAATGAACGCTGATTGTCCTGCCTGCGGTGCAGAAGGTGCTTTGGCGGAAAACTGTGGGAAGCACAACGAAGCGACAGCTGAGGGTACAGTGCCAAAGCCGGAAGAAGAGAAAACCCAAGAGGAACAGAAGGACGAAGCGCTGGCGGTAAAATCCGAAGCGGCTCCTGCACAGATGAACGGTGAAGGAGAAAATGGCATTGCCGTTCAGAATGCCGGTGTTGCCATCAACGAAACGGAATTGAAGTCGGCACTTGAAAATGTGAACTGTGCAGAAATCAAGTTAGGTGGAAATATTGAGGTCACTGAGGAACTCGATGTAGAGCGCACTGTGACTCTTGATCTAAACGGATATACTCTGAGCTGTGGTTTGACAGACGTGGATATCATTCGGGTGCTCAGCAGTGGAAAACTGACTGTGAAGGACAGTGGCACTGGCGGCAGGATCGACGGGCAGAACAAAAACTGCGGATTTAATGTCCAGGGAGGCACACTGACCCTGGAGAGCGGCAACATCATGAATTGCACGGATGCTGATGGTGACGGCGGTGCTGTGGATATCTCATCCGGGAATTCCGAGGGAGTCTACGGAAAATTTGTGATGAACGGTGGAACGATTACGAATTGTAAAGCCGGCGATGACGGAGGCGCGGTGGATATCGGTAAGGGATGCACCTTTATTATGAATAGCGGTACCATCAGTGGCTGCAGAGCCGATGACGATGCCGGTGTGATCTTTATCAAGGGGAATGCTTCCTTTGTAATGAACGGCGGAACGATTGAAAATTGTTCTGCCGGCAACTGGGGCGGTGCGGTGAACATACGCGAAGCCGGCAGCTTCACCATGACCGGCGGCACCATTAAGAATTGTACCGTGGATGAGGGTGGCTCCGGCAATGCTGTGTACGGTGAAAAAGACGAGGCAATCGTTTCCATTAGCGGCGGCACGATCGAAAATTGCGGTGCATCTCCGTTATCGTTTGATATATTTACTGTATCTTTCGATTCCTGCGGCGGAACCCCTGTTGCGGAACAGAAGGTATTGAATGTACTTGTTGTCAGACCGGATGACCCCGCGAAAGCCGGTTGCATTTTTGAAGGCTGGTATGTGGGCGAAAATGCGTTTGACTTTTCAGTTCCTGTCAACGAAAGTATAAGAGTAACGGCAAAATGGTCGGAGTGCAATCATGCCGGCAGCACGGCGCAGCCGACCTGCACCGATTCGGCAGTTTGCTCTATCTGCAAGGGGACGATATCTGCAAAGGGACATGCATTTACATGGCAGAGCGAAAACGGCGAGTATTGGCAGAAGTGCAGCAATTGCGATTTTGAAACAGAGAAAAAACCTATCCCGGCACTGACGCTCAACGCTCCTGATAAGGTCTGCCGGACGCAGGATTATACCTTCGGCTTTACACTCCCAGAGGGATGCAAACTCATTACCACTGGATATGAGTTTGAAAAGATCGGCGGCAACCTTACAGCAACGCTTGAAAATGGAAAATATACAGTTAAACTCGTCTCTTCTGGCTATCCTGCCGAAGGAAACAGCTTTAAGGTAACGGTTCATGCGGAAACAGCGGACGGCTTTGTAATCGAAGCGGAAAAGAGCGTTACGATCTTAAACGACCACACCGGCGGTAAAGCAACCTGCAAGAACAAAGCAAAGTGCGAGGTCTGTGGTGCTGAATACGGTGAGCTTGATCCGAAGAACCACACTGACTTAAAGCAATTTCTGGCAAAGGCGGCGACCAAGAGCGCCGAGGGCAACATCGAGTATTGGTACTGCGAAGGCTGTGGTAAGTATTTCAGCAACAAGGATGGTACGAAGGAAATTAATAAAGCCGACACCATAACGGCGAAGCTGAAAGCCGATTCCAAATTTCCGCAGACCGGCGATACTGGCAACCCTGCTTTGTGGATTGCCCTGCTCTTTGTCAGCGGCGGCGCAGCCATTGGCACAACGGTTGTCAACAGAAAGAAAAAGTACAACAGATAATTGAATAGTGCTCCGTTGCTCCATATCTTCCGGGCAAGACAAAAGCGTCGTAGCAATACGGCGCTTTTTGGTTTTATTTTAATTGCCAATATAGCAGAAATAAAACATGCACATGGTAGCAATCTGCATGTTCTTTTATAAATACAAATTGACAAAAGCTGGAAGCATGTTATACTAAAATAGTAATAATTACTATTGTTAAAACAAATACGACAAAGGAGGAAACAATTATGGAAAATAATAAAGTGAATGCAAAAAAAGCGGTTATGATCGGCTGTGGATTTGTGGGATCTGCATCTGTCTTTGCTTTGATGCAGAGTGGTTTATTTACAGAGATTGCATTGATTGATGCAGATAGGAAGAAAGCTGAGGGGGAGGCAATGGATATCAGCCATGGAATCCCATTTGCTTCACCGATGCGGATTTATGCGGGAGATTATGACGATGTTGCAGATGCGGCAATCGTGATTATCTCCGCGGGAGCCGGGCAGAAACCGGGGGAAACAAGACTGGATCTTGTGAACAAAAATGTTGCGATATTCAAGTCTATTATCCCGGAAATTGCAAAGCGGAATTTCAATGGAATTCTGCTTGTGGTAGCAAATCCGGTAGATATTCTGACGCAGGTGGCAATCAAATTATCAGGACTTCCGGAGCAGAGGGTGATCGGTTCCGGCACAGTGTTAGACAGTGCCAGACTTAAATACAAATTGGGTGAACATTTGTCGGTGGACAGCCGGAGTGTGCATGCATTTATTGTGGGTGAACATGGTGACAGCGAAGTAGTTGCATGGTCGTCTGCGAATGTCTCCGGTGTGGAGTTAAGCGAGATGTGCGAGATGCGTGGACATTACCAGCATAAGGAAAATACGCGGGAAATCGCAGATGCTGTGAAGAACAGTGCATATGAAATTATTAACCGGAAGCATGCGACGTATTATGGAATTGCAATGTCTGTAAGGAGAATCTGCGAGGTGATCATGCGGGATGAGAAATCTATTCTGCCAGTTTCGCACATGATACATGGTGCGTACGGTATCGAGGATGTGGTTCTGAGTATGCCTGCAATTGTTGGTGCGGATGGCGTAGAGACAGATATTCCGATCAAGTTAAGTGGAGAAGAGGCGTTGAAATTAAAAGAATCTGCAGATGCCTTAAAAGAGATTCTTGCATCGCTGGAGATGTAGAAGGAGGGAATGGCATGGGATTACGTGTTGGAATACCGGCGGCTGCTATGAATTGGTTGATTATGTTATATTTCATTGTTTTATTTGCGGAACGTGTACAGAGCATCGTGCGATCTATAAAGGACAAGAATGTAAAGCTGTTTGGAAATGGTTTCAATGGATATGTGTATCTGGCAGTGTTCTTATCGCTTGCTGCATTTCTTGTTTTATTGATAGTGGGGAATGCATGGTTCCTGAAATCGTTATTTACAATGGATATGAATGTTTATAATTCCGTTGATTATCGAATGCTTTCCATAACCGCAGGAGTCATTCTTGTATCTGGCATGGTACATACAGAATATACGATTCCTGGAATTCAGTTTGCTTCTTACGGAATGCTGATTGCCGCGTTGGTTATCAAGACAGCGTGCGTAAATGCACAGGCAGAAGACAGGGTGTTATTATGGATGTCACTGGTCTATCTGATATTATTTTCCATGGCAATTCCGGTTGTGTATCATTCGGAAATTGATAAAGCTATACTTTTTCATGTGATAGAAGCGGTTGTTTCGCTTGCACTTGTTGCCGTGTTCGCGGTTTTGATGTACAAAGTGATGATAGGAAATGCAGTCAATCTGTTTTATGTAATTCCGATTGCAATCGCAGTGATTGGAGATACGATTATTGTGGCGATGCGCTGGAAAGAAAAGGTAAATGGGTTTGCCCTGATCTTTCTGATTGCGGCGTCTGTGATGTGGATTGCCGGAAAGATAGCGGCAGCGGTGCGCCTGCATTGATGGGGATAGGCATATAAAATTTAATATGCAGCTATTTAGGACAGAGTGACACTCTTCGGGACAGAAGAAGCGTCCCTCTGTCCGTTTTTGTGTGTACAGCTTTGTCGAAGTATGGTAAAATCAAAGCCAAGTATGTGATTATTTTCTAAGAGGGAAACAGGGAGGAACCAATGAAAGAATTATTGCAGTTTTTATTAGGAATTGTACTTACAATCATCGGAGTAATCATCTTCTTGCAGAACGTCGTTGTGAGCAGCTTCACGTTGTTCTACCGGATGGGGCGTGTGAATGTCGGAGGCATTCTGATTGTGCTGATCGTCGTTGCGTTTATCGCATTTATTGTGAAGCCGAACATGCTGACCGGACTCTCACTGATCGGCTTATGCATTGCATTTTTTGTATGCCTTATCATTTCACTGAACGTATCCATGCGGTATATGACCGGACTCGAACTGGCACTGATCCTCGGCACGATCGGCGTCGGTGTCGGATTTATCATCAAGGGATTGCTCGGTGTGAATAAGGCAGACAAGCAAAACAAAAAACAAGATAAATAAATAATTTGGCTGGACTTTTGTATCTGGCATCAAGACAAAACGAACGATCCAATAATAAAAAATAGAGGAGAAACTTGCGAAATGTATTGTGAATTGTATATATATGGAAGTATCACATTCTGATAATATAAATATGTTTGAAACTTAGAAGTACTTGATGTTCTGTAAGTAGAATAGCAATGTTTGAACACGATGTT
>DJEI01000005.1:2418-32563 GCA_002431865.1 Lachnospiraceae bacterium UBA5902 | reverse complement strand
TCAAACAAACCGCCATTGAGCCATGGATGGCGAATTGGCGGTGGTTGCGTACGGTAATAGAAGGTAAATCAGAACATCTAGAACTTCTTGGTTTCAATACATCTTATATTATCAGAATGTGGTACGGACATATACACAATTCACAATATGTTTCGTAAAACAAAGACAGATGATTTTAAATGTTGAGAACTTAACGCACGGTTTTGGTGACCGTGCGATCTTTAATGATGTATCGTTCCGCCTGCTGGCGGGCGAGCATATCGGTCTGATCGGTGCGAATGGCGAAGGAAAAAGTACCTTCATGAATATCGTGACAGGCACGCTTGCACCGGACGAAGGAAAAGTAGAATGGAATAAACATGTGCGTGTCGGATATCTGGATCAGCATGCCGTGTTGGAGAGGGGCATGACGATCGAGGATGTCCTGAAGTCCGCATTTTCGTATTTGTTTGATATGGAGCAGAACATCAACGAGATTTACGAGAGCATGGCAGATGCGACGGATGACGAAATCACGGAGCTGATGGAAGAGGTTGGTACGCTGCAGGATATGCTGACGAACCATGATTTTTATATGATTGATTCGAAGGTTGAGCAGGTGGCACGGGCACTCGGACTTCTGGAATTGGGGCTTGACCATGATGTGACAGATTTAAGTGGCGGACAGCGTACGAAGGTGCTGCTTGCAAAACTGCTTTTGGAAAAACCGGAGATTCTGCTTTTAGATGAGCCGACAAACTATCTGGATGCGGAGCATATTGAGTGGTTGAAGCGGTATCTGCAGGAATATGAGAATGCATTTATCCTGATCAGTCATGATATTCCGTTCTTAAATGATGTCGTGAATATCATCTATCATATGGAGAATCAGGAGCTGAACCGCTACGTCGGAAACTATGATAAATTCTTAGAAGTTTATGAAGCGAAGAAGGCACAGCAGGAGGCGGCGTACCGGAAACAGCAGCAGGAGATCAATGAGCTGAAAGATTTCGTGGCACGAAATAAAGCGCGGGTTGCCACAAGAAATATGGCGATGTCGAGACAGAAGAAGCTTGACAAGATGGAAGTGATCGAGCTTGCCAGGGAGAAGCCAAAGCCGGAGTTTTATTTTAAGGAGGCGCGGACACCGGGCAAGATGCTCTTTGAGACAGAGGATCTTGTTATTGGATACGATAAGAATGCACCGCTATCCAAGCCAATCAATCTGCGGATGGAGCGCGGAGAGAAGATTGCAATTATCGGTACAAACGGTATTGGTAAAAGTACGCTCTTAAAGAGCCTGCTTGGCATCGTTCCGGCATTATCCGGCAAGGTCGAGCTGGGGGACTATCTGTACAAGGGCTATTTTGAACAGGAGATGGCCGGCACGGAGAATACCTGTCTGGAGGAGATCTGGCAGGAGTTCCCGGGATATTCACAGTATGAGGTGCGTTCGGCATTGGCGAAATGCGGACTCACGACGAAGCATATCGAGAGCAAGGTGCGGGTGTTAAGTGGTGGTGAACAGGCGAAGGTACGTCTGTGTAAGCTCATCAACCGGGAGTCGAATCTGTTGATCTTGGATGAGCCGACGAACCATCTGGATGTAGAAGCGAAAGATGAGTTGAAACGTGCACTGAAAGAATACCATGGTTCGGTTCTTCTGGTCTGCCATGAGCCGGAATTTTATTCGGATATAGTGACAAAGGTATGGAATCTGGAAGAATTCAGCCGGCTGGCAGTATAGAAAACGAAAAGGGAATATTATGAGACATAAGTGTCAAACAGGGGAGGTGTTTGCCGGATGGCATCGAATAGAAGAATATTAACGAAATTAGCTGAGGAGCTGCAGGCAACGCGGACAGGAATGAAAAGCCAGCTGCATGGCGTGTACCGGGGATATACATATGTAGTGAAACCGGGTAATGGTTCCGGTAAAAAAATGATAATGGTTGCATTTTCAGTTTCCAACGATCAGACACCGGCGTCTGTAGATGTGTGGGGAACGATGCGCGCAGTACTTCCAAGAGGCGGCAGGATCATACCGAAAGGATTTAGTATTGCGGTGTATGTTCCGATTCGTGGTGGCACAAAAAAGAATGTGCAGTTGATCAAGAATCGGCTGGAAGGTATGATCACACAATTTGAACGATATCAATATTATAATTGTGATGCCAGAGGCGTGCAGGGACCGACGGACGTCTATCAGGTGGAGGATGGCTATTCCTTTTTAAATGAGGAATCTGCGAAGATGACGGAATATGCGTTGAAGCTGAACCGGGAAGATGATTATGTTGTGCGGGAGAATTATGCACTCGGTCTGCTCGGTGCGATTGGCGGTGGCGTTCTGGGTGCGCTGTTGATTTTTCTGATCGCACGTATTGGATTCGTGTCAAGCTATGCCGGACTCGCGATGGGAGCTGCGGTGATCTATGGATATAAGTGGAAGGGTGAAAAGCTGTCGATTATAAGTTTTCTGTTGTGTGTTGCGGTGTCAGCCGCATGGTTGTATCTGGCATTCCGGGTAGATATGGCAATGGCGATACAGGCGTCTAAACTTTCAGACTACTACTATAGAGCTTCTTCGTTCCAAAGCTGTTTTGTACATGCGAAGGAGCTTATGAGGTGGTCTGGTAATCTGGATACCTATTATGAAAGCCTTATCAAAATGATGGCGTTTGGAATGGTCGGAGTTCTGGCATTTGGCTTTACAGAAATACAGGGACAGCGGAAAAAATATAAGATGAAAAAAATATAAAATCATTGGTAAATGTGCTTCAAATTTTCGAGAAAAAAGGAATTTTTTGTGCAGTTTCAGGAAAAATATAGACGGATTCGTCAAAATAACTATAAAAAATCCATATAATCGAAAAAAATTGATAATCTATCCAAAAATATTCTATTCTTTCTGCCCCTCATTCTAAATATAATAAATTTAGTCAATGAGGCAGGGAAAAGTTCAAAAAAAGTGTACAAAATGAACAAAAGCAGCACGATGAACAAATTCAATTCATAGGAGGAAAGAGTATGAAGAAGAAAAAAATCTTAGCTGTGATCGCAGCAGCAACAATGGCACTGTCAATGGTAGGATGTGGATCATCCGGTGGTGGTTCTGCATCAAGCAGTGGAGTAGCAAACAAGGATAAGCCGCTCGTATGGTACAACCGTCAGCCATCCAACTCATCAACTGGAGAGCTTGACAAGACAGCCCTTAACTTCAACAAAGATACTTACTATGTAGGTTTCGATGCAAATCAGGGTGCTGAGCTTCAGGGTGAGATGGTACTTGATTACATCAAGAAGAACGCAGCAACCATCGACCGTAACGGTGATGGCGTAATCGGATACGTACTTGCAATCGGTGATATCGGACATAACGATTCCATCGCACGTACAAGAGGTGTTCGTTCCGCACTTGGCACAGGTGTTGAGACAGACGGAGCTATCGATTCTTCACCGGCAGGTACAAACGTAGATGGCTCTGCAAAGGTTGTACAGGATGCAACGCTTGATGTAGACGGAAAGACATATACAATCCGTGAGCTTGCTTCACAGGAGATGAAGAACTCTGCAGGTGCTACATGGGATGCAGCAACAGCAGGTAACGCAATCGGTACATGGACAGCTTCTTTCGGTGATCAGATTGATGTAGTTGTTTCTAATAACGATGGTATGGGAATGTCAATGTTTAACGCTTGGGCAAAGGACAACAAGGTTCCTACATTTGGATACGATGCAAACAGCGATGCAGTAGCAGCTATCGCAGAAGGCTACGGTGGAACAATTTCACAGCATGCAGACGTTCAGGCTTACCTGACACTCCGCGTTCTTCGTAACGCACTTGATGGCGTAGATGTAGATACAGGTATCGGTACAGCAGATGAAGCTGGCAACAAGCTTGACGAGGGCGTTGATTACAGATACTCAGAAGAAGAGAGATCTTACTACGCATTGAATATCGCAGTAACAGCAGAGAACTACCAGGATTTCACAGACTCAACAAAGGTTTATGACAAGGTTTCACACCAGCTCGACTCTGGCAAGAGTCCGGAGAAGAAGGTATGGCTTGATATCTACAACGCTTCCGATAACTTCTTAAGCTCAACATACCAGCCACTTCTTCAGAACTACGATGATCTTCTGAACCTCAAGGTTGATTACATCGGTGGTGATGGTCAGACAGAGTCTAACATTACAAACCGTCTTGGTAACCCAGGCGAGTACGATGCATTCGCAATCAACATGGTTAAGACAGATAACGCAGCATCTTACACATCACTTCTTAATAAGTAAGAGAACTGATTGGACGGCAAAATGATTTAACCACAGAAGGGTGTCAGTTAAAAATTGATACCCTTCTTTTTAAGAAAGGGAAGTAGAGATATGGCAGATGATAAGAATAAATACATCTTATCGATTCATGGCATGAGTAAATCATTCGGAAGAAACAAGGTTCTTAACCATATTGACCTGAATGTGAAGCCAGGTTCTATCATGGGACTTATGGGTGAGAATGGTGCCGGAAAATCGACAATGATGAAATGTCTCTTCGGAACCTACCAGAAGGACGAAGGAACAATCGTATTAGATGGCAAGGAAGTAAATTTCTCTGGACCAAAGGACGCCCTTGAAAATGGAGTCGCAATGGTACATCAGGAATTGAACCAGTGCTTAGAGAGAAATGTAATCGATAACCTGTTCCTCGGTCGTTACCCAAAGAATTCACTTGGTGTAGTCGATGAGGGCAGAATGAAGAAGGAAGCTTCTGATCTTTTCAGAAAGCTTGGAATCACAGTTAATTTAACACAGCCGATGAAGAAGATGTCTGTATCAAAACGTCAGATGTGTGAGATCGCAAAGGCAATTTCGTACAATTCCAAAGTAATTGTATTGGATGAGCCTACTTCATCCCTGACTGCACCGGAGGTTGCAAAGCTCTTCAAGATGATGCGTCAGCTGAAGTCACAGGGAATCTCCCTCATCTACATCTCCCATAAGATGGATGAGATCTTCGAGATCTGTGATCAGATCTCCGTACTGCGGGACGGTAGTCTTGTTATGACGAAGGACAGCAAAGATACAAACATGAACGAACTCATATCCGCCATGGTAGGCCGGTCTCTGGATAACCGATTCCCACCAGTGGATAATACACCGGGAGAGACAGTACTCTCCGTACAGAATCTTTCAACAAAGTATGCACCGAAGCTCCAGAATATCTCCTTCGATGTGAAGAAGGGTGAGATATTTGGCTTGTATGGATTGGTCGGTGCAGGTCGTACAGAGCTTCTTGAGACGATATTTGGTATGCGTACAAGAGCAGCCGGAAACGTGCTCTACAATGGTAAGATGATGAACTTCGCTTCTCCAAAGGATGCGATGGATCATGGATTTGCCCTGATCACAGAGGAACGTAAGGCAAACGGTCTGTTCTTAAAGGCAGATATCACATTTAACACAACCATTGCAAACATGAAGCATTATAAGAGCGGAATCGCACTTTCCAACGACGACATGGTACGTGCGACAGCCGAGGAGATCAAGGTCATGCATACAAAATGTATGGGACCGGATGATATGATCGCAAACCTGTCTGGCGGTAACCAGCAGAAGGTAATCTTCGGTAAATGGCTGGAGCGTTCTCCAAACATCTTTATGATGGATGATCCGACAAGAGGTATCGACGTTGGAGCAAAATATGAGATTTACGAGTTGATCATCAACATGGCAAAGCAGGGCAAGACGATTATCGTTGTTTCCTCTGAGATGCCGGAGATCCTCGGAATCACAAATCGTATTGGCGTTATGTCAAATGGACATCTGGCAGGTATCGTAAATACGAAGGAGACAAATCAGGAAGAATTATTAAAGCTTAGCGCGAAATATTTGTAATAGAGAGGAGTTTTGGCGATGGCAGATACAAGTATGATCCTTTCGGCTGATGCAGAGGCAGCCCTCTTGAAGCCGATTGATGAATATGTAGGAAAAATACAGGCACAGATTGATGCACTTCGTGTAGATGGATCTGACAAGGTTCGCGGCTTAAAGAACCATATCGCAATTGCAAAAGAAGATAAGAATTTAACAAAGGAAGAGAAAGCAAAGATTATTGCAAAGGATAAGGCAGAGTTAGAGAGAGCAAAATCCGTAGAATCTGCAAACAAGGATAAGGTATTCAAGCTCATTTCCGATGCAGAGAGCTATCTCTCCAAGCATTATAAGAGCGACTACTATGAGAAGGTTGTTGCAAGCTGTGAGGCAGAAAAGGCAGCAGAGAACGCTTCTTATGAGAAGATCGTAGCAACCATCAAGACAGAACATGAGCAGGCGCTTGCAAAGCTTTCCGATTCTGAGGAAATCAAGGATGAGAAGTATGTATACCGTAACCGTCTGTTCGATGCACAGATGACACATGAGTCCAAGCTGCAGGAGATCAAGGACAGAAAGCATGATGCATTTGCACATAAGTTCCATCTAATCGATCTGCTCCGTATGTCAAAGTATACATTTGGACAGAAGCAGGCACAGAAGGTAGAAAACTACAAGTACACATTCAATACAACACAGTTCCTGTATAAGAATGGTCTGTACATTGTAATCTTACTCATCTTCATTGCACTGTGTATCATCACACCGATTGTAAAGCATACACAGCTTTTGACACTGACAAACATTTTAAATATTTTACAGCAGGCTTCCCCACGTATGTTCTTGGCACTGGGTGTTGCCGGACTGATCCTGTTAACAGGTACGGACCTTTCCATTGGACGTATGGTAGGTATGGGTATGGTAACCGCAACCATTATCATGCATAGTGGAGTCAATACCGGTGGTGTATTTGGTCACATCTTCGACTTCACAGGAATTCCGGCAGGTGGAAGAGCCATCATCGCACTGGTTGCATGTATCGTACTTACAACATTGTTTGCAAGTATTGCAGGTTTCTTCATGGCAAAGTACAAGATGCATCCATTCATTTCGACAATGGCGAACATGCTGATCATCTTTGGACTTGTAACATACGCAACCAAGGGTGTATCTTTCGGAGCAATTGATTCCAGCATTCCAAACATGTTCATTCCGAACCTTGGCGGATTCCCAACGATCATTCTTTGGGCAATTGTGGCAATCGTAGTTGTATGGTTCATCTGGAACAAGACAACATTTGGTAAGAACCTTTACGCAGTTGGTGGTAACCCTGAGGCAGCAGCCGTATCCGGTATCTCTGTATTCAAGGTAACACTTGGTGCATTCATCTTAGCTGGTATCCTTTACGGATTCGGCTCATGGCTTGAGTGTAACCGTATGGTTGGTTCCGGTAGTGCCGCTTATGGACAAGGTTGGGATATGGACGCCATTGCAGCCTGCGTAGTAGGTGGTGTATCCTTCACAGGTGGTATTGGTAAGATCTCCGGTGTTGTAACTGGTGTACTGATCTTCACATCCCTTACATATTCTCTGACAATCCTCGGTATTGATACAAACCTTCAGTTCATCTTCGAAGGTATTATCATCCTTGCCGCTGTAACACTTGACTGTCTGAAGTATGTTCAGAAGAAGTAATTAAGCCGGAAACTATAAAGTTATAGGCAGACAGTGAAATTAGATAGCTATAATCAAAGTAATCAAATAAAGTTGTAAACTGGCGAAGTCACCCGGTTAAGTGCACAAGGCATGGCTGGGTGGCTTTTCCTATATCTTGCATATAATGTCAGAATGCAATAAGACCAGTTTATATGGCACTGTTTAATCAGAACAATATAGGATGTGTTGTAACTAAGAAGTTCTAAATGTTCTGATATATAGATTGGTACCGTACGCAACCGCCACACGGGTATTGCCCCCTCGCATGGCTCGGCGGCAGATTGTCGGGCGCGTCCTAAATATGAACTCCGTTCATATGCGCCCTCCGCTCGACATTCGTGGCTCACTGGTGGCTTGTTTGAACGTCCTGTTCAAACATTGCTGGGAATTCACAGAACATTAAGAACTTCTAAGTCACAAACAGCTTGATATTTAGGTATCTTTATAGTGATAACTTTGGTATAATAAAGACAATGAAACAACAAAGAATAATAAGACTAGCCGGGTAGTTCGGAAGCATTCTAATATGTGGATGGAGTTGCGAGGGAATAACGATTTTAATGCAGACCATTGGAACACGCCAGCACTTAACGAACAGTGATACCGATTCGAAGAATGGTAGAGCTGTGAGTTTAGTGTCTGTTGCGTGTGGAAGTGAGCGGGAGCGTGTCTGCGTGGAATCGTTAGTTCCCTACAACTCCGATTCCAAAATCTAAATGCTTTCAAAACCTACCCGGCAGGCGATAACAAGTGGGGTGCTACATGGAAAAATATAAAGTACTTCTGGTGGACGATGAAGCAGAAGTCATTGAAGTAATTGAACAACGTATACAATGGGATGACCTTGGTTTCCTCGTCGTTGGAAATGCAACCAATGGTGTGAAAGCTCTGGAACTGGTTGAGAAACTCCAGCCGGATGTCGTCATTACAGATATCAAGATGCCATACATGGATGGTTTGGAGTTATCCCGCCGCTTAAACCGCGACTATCAGAATATCCATATCATCATCTTTACCGGCTTCGACGAATTTGAATATGCAAAGGAAGCGGTGCATCTCGAAGTCGAGGAATACATGTTGAAACCAATCAACGCAGCGGAGTTGTCCGAATGTCTGGGACGATTGAAGGAGACGTTGGATCGGGAGCGTGAAGAGAAACTGAATGTGACACGTCTGGAGAACTATTTCAATGCGGCACTTCCGGTCTTGCAGAACAACTTCTTTGTATCCTTGATTGAGGGCAGAGTAACCGAAGAATATTGCGAGAAATTCTTCGCCGCGTATCAGATTGACATGAAAGGACCTTACTATGGCTGTGCAATCTTCCATACATCCGAGCATCACGTGCCGGATGGTATGAATCCATTGCTGCTTGCGATGTCAGTTGAACATGAAATCAAAGAGCGTCTGGCAGCCGAATGGAAGAGCCATGTATTTACGTATCTTGGAAATACACTGATGCTGATCGAACTTCCGTCGGAAGATGCAATCGTGCAGTTCACTGATTCGTGTGACCGCTTCTGTAAATGGGCGTATCGTGTAATAGGCGCAGTCGTAACTGCTGGAATCGGGCGAGTCTGTGATAATCTGGTAAATGTGAATACTTCCTATGACGGAGCCAGAGAGGCAGTATCTTACCGCGTATTGTATGGCACATCCCGTGCAATCAATATCGGCGAACTTGCTCCAAAAGAACAGGAGACACAGATACAGCCGGAAGACACGAAGATGCATGACTTGTTCAAGGCAATTCATCTTGGAATCAAAGAAGAAATTGAGAAGGCTGTGACAAATGAGATTGAGAAGCTGCACAGCAATGCGAAGACAGTGAGTCAATATAATCTCGCAATCATGGAGATGGTAGGTGCATTCTATCGTTTCTGTGCAAATAATTTCTTAGACTTTAATGACTATCTGCGCGGAATACAGAATCCATATGAGATGATTCCACAGATGGATGAGAGTACGCTTACAGCATGGATGCAGGAGGTTTCGGTGGCACTCGGCGAGCAGTTGAAAAATGCGCGAAACAGCACATCAAGACGGCTTGTATCGGATGCGCAGAATCTGGTTCGTGAGCGTTATATGGAACCAAATCTGTCGTTGGATACGGTCTGCTCGGTGCTTGGTGTGTCAAATTCATACTTCTCTTCGGTATTCAAGAAAGAGACAGGTAAAGCATTTATCACATATCTGACCGATTACCGGATGGATCATGCGGCAACACTCATATTGGAGACGAACGACAAGAGCTACCAGATTGCGGAGAGCGTTGGCTATCTGGATGCGAATTATTTCAGTTATGTATTTAAGAAGCGGTTTGGGGTATCTCCGTCCAAGTACCGCGCACAGCATATGAACCGGTAATGACTACGTTGCACGAAACATATGAGCCAATCATATGAATCCATCGATAGTAACACAGATTCAGCCAGTTGCAGTCATAACGGCAATACAGTAATCAGAGGATTTTGCACATTGAAGAAGCGGACTAAGAAGATAAAAGTGAATAAAGTGCAGTCGAAAACCCATCGTTTTATGAAGCGGCAGGGCTGGATTCGCCATGGAAAATTTATCGGTCTGGATATCCAGTCTATTATTATGGCGGTACTTACGGCGCTTACACTGATCACGACGATCACGATTGGTCTGCTTCTGTACAACCGGTTCAAGATGGCGATGAAGCAGACGGCTGTCACGAATGCAGAGAGCATGGTCGAAAGCACAAAGGATAAACTTGATGCAGATCTGCTGAATATCCGGCAGATCACGAATGCGGTCAACTATAATATTATTCAGGAAAATGATATCTCCAGTGAAAATTTCAATCGCCAGTTCGGTCTGCTCTATGAGATCAACGCGGCTCAGATTCAGAGTATGGCATTGTATGATAATGATGGTGCACAGGTAGCTGCAGAGCCGGTTTCGGAGCGTAAGAAGGGTGCAAAGGCATGGGAACAGGACTGGTATGAGAACGCAGAGGCGGACATCGAGAATGTACATTTCTCTGTGCCGCATATCCAGAATCTGTTTGACGATGGCACATACCGGTATTATTGGGTTATCTCCTTGAGCCGTTCGGTGGACATCAACGACGGAGAGACACCGCGTAGCGGTGTGCTGCTGGTCGATATGAAATACTCCGTGATTTCGAACACGATGAAGCGGATCAATGAATCCTCAAATGGCATTTACTATTACCTGTGCAGCCGTGATGGACAGATGATCTATCATCCACGGCAGGCAGATATTGACCGCGGATATTTCTCAGAGGACTGTGAGAAGGTCGCGAAGTTAGAGGATGGAACCTACAAGCTTTCCTTAAATGGAAGCCACGGAAATGTCGTGGTAAGCAGTGTGGCATATACGGGCTGGAAGTTGGTTGGTGTAATTCCGGATCGTGTGCAGACGACGAGTATCAACCGGTTCCGGTATTATATTATCACGGCAATCCTCATTTTGATGATGATGCTGCTTGAAGTAAACCGGATCATATCGAGAAAGATTTCCCGCCCAATCCTGCGGCTGAATGAGTCAGTCAAGGCATACGAGGCTGGTGGAGATACAGACATCTATATTGGTGGTTCTTCTGAGATCCGGCACCTTGGATATTCAGTCAAGAAATCCTATGAACAGATTGAGGATCTGATGCAGGAGATTATCCGCGAGCAGACCGAGCGTAGAAAGAGCGAGATGGATGCACTGCAAAGCCAGATCAATCCGCATTTTCTGTACAATACACTTGAATCGATCACATGGATGGTCGAGGCGCAGAAGAATAAGGAAGCGGTGCTTATGATTTCTGAGCTTGCGAAGCTGCTTCGGATCAGTCTGTCAAAGGGCAGAACGGTGATCCGTATTGCAGACGAGCTGCAGCATAGCCGAAGCTATATGAATATTCAGCTTGTGCGCTATAAAGAGCGGTTTCAGGTGGAGTTTGATATTGACGAGGAGATCAAGAATTACTGTACGGTCAAGCTCATCGTGCAGCCAATTCTGGAAAATGCGATTTATTATGGCGTTGGAAATATGGATGAAGATGATGGCGGCATGATCACGGTACGCGGTGAGAAAAAGGGCGACGATATCTATCTTTCCGTCGAGGATAATGGTATGGGAATGAGTGAGGATATAGTTGAAAATATCCTTAAGGACAACAACAAAGTACCGAAGCATGGCTCTGGTGTGGGACTTATTAACGTACACAACCGGATTCAGCTGATGTTTGGAAATGAATATGGTCTGGAGGTTTACAGCGAAGCAGATGAGGGCACGAGGATTGTGATTCACATTCCGGCGATTCCGTTTACGGAGGAGAATCGGCAGCAGCTGGAGACGCAGAGCTATAGAAAGGGGAGAGTGACAGATGAAACGAAATAAAGTAACTTTCCTCATTGCGGAACTTATTTTGATTCTGCTTGCGGCTTTCTTCGTACACAAAATTTTCCGGGAGGATGTTCCACAGAAGCGCGTGGCGATAATCCTGCAGAATTCCGGCGATACCCGCTGGGAGGGTGTGATTAACGGATTGAAGCAGTCTGCGAAAAATAACAATCTGCATCTTATCATCTGTAATACAGACGATATTGCGGGAGCGCAGGACGAGCGGGCGCTTATTGAGGAACAGCTGGAAAATGATGTGGATGCATTTATCCTGTGTCCGGCACCGGGCATAGATACAAAGGACATGTTAGATTGGCTCGGCGAGCAGAAGAAGCCATTTGTACTTCTGACAGAGGATGTTTATACAGGCGAACAACCGGAGGCAAGCGGGTATGCAACAGTCAAGCCGGATAACTATCAGATTGGATACACTCTTGGTACACAGCTTATCACACAGGATGAAGACAGTCTGAAGGGAAAGCGGATTGGCGTGATCGTCGGACGGTCTAAGACGGAGGCGAGCGTGAATCGTATTCAGGGACTGAAGGATGCACTGGCAGAACAGGATTGTGAGATTGCATGGGAATATAATGAGGAAAGCGATACCGATATCTGTGCGGTTGTCGATGTACAGGAGTCCGTCGATTATATGGTGGTAATGGATACACAAGCCCTGGATGTACTGGGCGAACAGGCGGAAAATGGCATGTACAGGGATGCGAAGATCTATGGTGTCGGTACGAGCATGAAATCGATTGCGCTGCTTGATGCAGGGCAGGTGCAATGTCTGGTTGTCCCGGATGGATACAGCATTGGTTATGAAAGCGTTGAGGAGATTGCGAAAAAACTCACGCGGACATTTTATACATTGAAGAGCCATGAGAAAGAGGTAAAGGTTATCTATAAGAAAGATTTGTTCTCGGATGAGATAGAAAGGTTTTTGTATTCGTATGAGTAGAAGAAACAGAAAGAACAATAGAATAGCACTCTTGTGTGTGCTTGCGCTTGCCATTTCCCTGGTGGGATGTGGAAACTCTATAAAGAAAACAGATCATACGCTGCGTGTTGGCGTGGTGACGTATACGCCGGATGATCCGTTTATCAATGCGATGACGGATATATTGAAAAACGACCTGAAAGCGAAAGAGAGTAACACAATGAACGTGATTGTTTCCGTACGAAGTGGGGACAATGACCAGCAGGAGCAGGATAAGATTGTCGAGGAAATGATTGATGCCGGATGCGATGTTTTATGTGTGAATCTAGTCGATCGTACAGCACCGTCGAATATCATCCGCATGGCACGGCAGAACGACATCCCGGTTATCTTCTTTAACCGGGAGCCGGTGCAGGAGGATCTGCTGCAATGGGATAAGCTGTTCTATGTTGGCTGTGATGCGGCGCAGTCCGGCGAGATGCAGGGAGAGATTGCCGCAGAATATATCAAGAACCACCCGGAGGTCGATAAGAATGGTGATGGGAAAATCCAGTATGTGCTCTTAGAGGGCGAAGCCGGACATCAGGATGCCATCAGCCGGACGGACTTGTCGGTTAAGACCATGATTGAAAATGACGTAGAATTAGAAAAGCTCAGTTATCAGTTTGCGGACTGGAATCGTGCGCAGGCGGAAAACCGGATGAGCCAGCTGATTGATCAGTATGGTTCTGACATTGAACTGATATTGTCCAACAACGATGACATGGCGCTTGGGGCCGTCGAGGCATACAAAAATGCCGGATATAAGGAAGAGGAACGACCGATTATCTTTGGCGTCAATGGTCTGCCCGATGCATTGGAGGCAATCGAATCTGGCACGATGCAGGGAACGGTCTACAATGACAAAGAAGATCAGGCGAGAATGATTGCATTTTTGACGGTTGCGGTATTTCAGGGAAGCGATATCAAAGGATATGGGCTTGAGGATGACATCTACTATATGTCACAGTACCGCAAGGTAGATGCGGATAATGTCGATACATTTCTTGAAAAGTAAGGATGGCTGCAACTGGAATTATGCAGAAAATGAATATACAGAAGAATGCGCGGATAAACGGATGCGTGGATGAATGGATGCGCGGATAAACGGATGAGGATGCAGATTGGCAGTATAATGGAAACGGAGAACAAGATATGCAGGAGACATGGTTAGGTCAATTTTATAATGAGATGGATGCGGAGAAGCGGCTGGAAATTATAAATGCGAATGTAGATAAAACGGCAGAGATAAATGAAAATCATTCCGCAGAAAATTCGAAAGAATTGAATGCAGCATTTATAAAGAAACTCTGGGCTGCGCGTTACGGAAAGCGCAAACCGAAGACGGATGCATTTGTCGGATATCTGATGCAGCTTAAATATATTGCGGAGAGCGGTGCAAATGATATCGGTGGACAGAAGCGGAAGCAGGCAGTTGAGATCATTACCGGGCTTTGCCTGTTTGATGTGGATAAACGACCGGAAGCAGAACAGGAGACTCTGTTATCTGAGATCACACATGCATTTCGGAAATTCATCGATGTAAGCAGAAACGGCAGGGGATTTACGTCGATTGTCTTCGGCATGGGGCAACTTTCCGATGAGGGTGTGGCAAAGAAAATCGCAGAACAGATCAGCGCGATTGCATTTACCGCACCACATATGCTGCACATGGAGAAGGAATTTGCACTGCTGCAGGAAGCCGCGAAGCGGGCATTCCGGGAGGAATACCCGAACCGGGAGCATTTCCTGAAGAAACTATAAGTTTCAATTCAAAAGGGGAATGATTATGATTGTGCCATGTTATTATGAAGATTTGGATTTCTTACATGAAAATACAATGCCGCCAAGAGCATACTACATACCAGCTTCCCACCGAATGGAGGATCTGGTGGAGCATCGGAAGGAGTCCGACCGCTTACAGCTTTTAAACGGCATGTGGAAGTTTCGATATTTCGAGAGCATTTATGATGTGAAGGATGCATTTTACGAGAGCGGTTATGATACATCAGGCTTTGATACGATTCCGGTGCCGGGTGTCTGGCAGATGGCAGGCTACGACACACATCAGTACACGAACATCCGCTATCCATTTCCGTTTGATCCGCCGTATGTGCCGCAGGATATTCCGTGCGGTGCGTATGTGCATACCTTTTCTTATGCGAAGGATGAGAAGGCACCGAAGATATACCTGAACTTTGAGGGCGTGGACAGCTGTTTTTATGTGTGGGTGAATGGCATCTATACCGGATATAGTCAGGTGTCCCATGCAACGAGTGAGTTCGATGTGACGGATATGATAAAAGAGGGTGAAAATACGATTGCTGTACTTGTCTTGAAATGGTGCGATGGTTCGTATCTTGAAGATCAGGACAAGTTCCGGATGAGTGGCATCTTCCGGGATGTCTATCTTCTGAAGCGACCGGAAAAGGCAATACAGGATTATCGGATTACGACGGAAATCACGGAAGCGTGTGCGAAAATTACATTGGATATCGGTTACTATCAGGAGACGCCGATCACCGTATCCGTGGAGGATGCAGCAGGGACTGTGGCTGCACAGGCAGAGATCAGCAAGGCGGGAACTATGACATTGGAGATTGTGAACCCGGAGCTTTGGAATACGGAACATCCGTATTTGTACGCGCTTATCCTGCAAAGTGCGGATGAGACGATCGTGGATGCAATCGCTTTGCGTACGGTAGCGATACAGGATCGGGTGTTATATTTCAATGGACAGGCGATCAAGCTGCGCGGCGTAAACCGGCATGACTCGGATCCGGTCACAGGATTTACGGTCGATGTTGCAAAGATCAAGAAAGATCTCACCTTGATGAAAGAACACAATTTCAATGCGATCCGTTCGAGCCATTATCCGAATGCCCCGTATTTTTATCAGATGTGCGACCGCTATGGATTTCTCGTGTGCGATGAGGCGGATATCGAAGCACATGGACCATTTATGCTGTACCGCAAGGAGGATACGGATTATAACCGCTTCAAAAAATGGAACGAGAAGATTGCAGATGATCCGGCATGGGAGCCTGCGATTCTCGATCGCGTGAAGCGTATGGTTGCGCGTGATAAAAACCGCTTCTGTATCATTTTCTGGTCGATGGGAAATGAGAGTGCGTATGGATGTAATTTTGAAAAGGCGTTGGCGTGGACAAAGAAATACGATCCGTCCCGTATCACGCAGTATGAGAGTGCGCGTTATCGGAATTACGATGTGACGTATGACTATTCGAATCTTGACCTGTACAGCCGGATGTACCCGGCACTTTCTGAGATCGAGGAGTATCTGGAGAAGGATGGGAGCAAGCCATTTCTGCTTGTGGAATATTGCCATAGCATGGGAAATGGCCCCGGCGATCTGGAGGATTATTTCCGGATGATTCAGAAGGATGCACGGATGTGCGGCGGATTCGTCTGGGAGTGGTGTGATCACGCGATTGCGCACGGACAGGCGGAAAATGGAAAGACGAAATATTATTACGGTGGCGACCACGGCGAGACAATCCATGATGGAAATTTCTGTATGGATGGACTGGTGTATCCGGATCGTACACCACATACCGGATTGCTTGAATATAAGAATGTGTACCGCCCGGTGCGCGTCGTGTCTTACGAGTCGGAAACAGGCAGACTTGTGCTGCATAACTACATGGATTTTGATGATATATGCGACTATACAGATATCCTGTACGAGGTGACTGTGGATGGTCTGTGCGTGCAAAAGGGTGTACTGGATGGGGCATCAGCTGCACCGCACAGCGATGGCGTGATGGTGCTCAAGCTGGACATTCCGCAGAATGGAAAAGCGTATCTGAAGCTGCGGTATCGGTTGAAAAAAGAGATTCCATTGCTCTCTGCAAAGCATGAATTGGGATTTGACGAGGTACTGCTTGCCAATGCCGATGGCAGAAACCAGACGGCAGTCAAATGGCTGGCGGAAGCGGAAGAAAAAAATGAAATCAGCGTCAGCGAAACCGATACAGAAATCGCATTAAAAGCGAGTGATTTTTCGTATGCGATCAGCAAGCGAACCGGACTTTTTACGAAGCTTCAATATGCAGGACGGGACTATCTGAACCATCCGATGGAGCTGAACATCTGGAGAGCGCCGACGGATAATGATATGTATATCCGCGAAAAATGGGAGAATGCGCATTTTCACGAGGCGTATACAAGAGCGTATAAGGTGGAGACGATTCAGAACCGGTACGGCGTGATCGTGATGAGTCATGTCGGTGTTGTGGCACCAACGGTACAGAAGATTCTGGATGTCGAGCTTGTGTGGAAGGTGGAAAGTTCAGGAAGAATTACCGCTTCAATGGAGGTAAGCAAGGATACGGAGTTCCCGGAGCTTCCGAGATTTGGCGTGCGCGTATTCTTAGACAAGAAGCTTTCGGAGGTTTCGTATTATGGTATGGGCCCGCAGGAGAGCTACCGCGACAAGCACAGAGCCGCGAGTCATGGATTGTATCACAGTGCGGTGAAGAATCTGTATGAGGACTATATCATGCCACAGGAAAACGGCAGCCATTTCGATTGTGATTATGTCGAACTGCACAACGCGCGGTACGGAATCGTGGCAGTGTCTGAGACACCATTTTCATTTCAGGCGTCAAACTACACACAGGAAATGCTGACGCAGGCAAAGCACAATTATGAATTGGAAGAATCGGATAGTACGGTATTGTGTATCGATTATGCGTTAAATGGCATCGGTTCCAACAGTTGTGGTCCGGAAGTGCTTGCGGCATATCGATTCGATGAGAAAAAATTTCAGTTTGGGTTTACACTCGTTCCGTATGTGAAAGGATGATATGTAAATCTGAAATATGAAGTTGTTTTTTCTGAGTCAGAAGATGTAACTGGTCAGAGTATGTAATAAAGGGTTTGATTGTTTTCTTTGGCATATGTTATTCCCCCAATTTTTTGTACAAAAAAAGGAAGACCCGCAGGTCTTCCTTCCGGTCGCAGGCATCGCGAGTTTCTGCAACCTGATCACTTACAGATATGATACCATCAATACTCCTTAAGTGCAAGCGGTATTTTTGATAAATCTGCAATAGCTATTATATGCAGTTGGATATTTTTTATGTCTATGTAATTCCCTGCGCAATAATTTACCCACGCAGCAGCAATTCTTTCTCAATCATCTTTCCGTCCCGGTAATAGAATCTTGGAACTCGCTTGCTCACGGCACAGGTTAATTCGTACGGAATCGTGTTTGCCAGAGCTGCCATATCGTTGATGGAGTTCTTCTTTCCGAAGATTTCAATCTCGCTTCCGACATCGACCTTCATCTTGTCCGTCAGGTCGATCATGCACATATCCATACAGATCTTTCCGCGCTGTGGAACCGGACCTTCGTCCGACATCAGCGTGCAGCGGTTAGAGAGGGCACGGAAGAATCCATCGGCA
The DNA here is from genome assembly GCA_002431865.1 of Lachnospiraceae bacterium UBA5902. Lineage (GTDB taxonomy): Bacteria > Bacillota > Clostridia > Lachnospirales > Lachnospiraceae > Coprococcus_C. The sequence goes on along the minus strand of DJEI01000005.1, from coordinate 14,211 downwards.
TAGCCGTAAGGGATGACACCCATACGTGTCGTCTTGTCTGTTACATAGATGCCGCCGTAGCTGATTGCGGTGCCGGCAGGATAAGTCTTGATCGTACTGACCGTTGTCTTTAAGCTCATGACTGGCTGAAGTCCAAGTTCGTCTGCGAATTCTCCATAGCCGTATAACAAAAGTCCCGGTCTTACCATATCGAGCCATGTTTCCGGATAACGGGCTACTGCGCCTGTATTGGCACAGTGGCGGATGGCAAATCGTTTGCCGAGCTTTTCCTCGACGCTTTTGATTACGTCAGTAAATAACTGGAACTGATGCTCCGTGTAGGCTTTGCATGCTTCGCCCGGCTCATCCGATACAGCAAAATGAGTAAAGATACCTTCCGCGTAAAGTCCCGGAAGGGAACAGCCCTCGCAGATACCTTCCACACCGGTATCAAAATAATCCCCGTCGCACAGATAGCCCAGTCGGGACATTCCGGTGTCAACCTTGATATGAATCTTCAATGTACCGCCGCATTTCACGGCTTCTTCACTGTATTCAAGTGCCTTTGCCTTACAGGTAACAGCCTGCGTGATGTTGTACTCGATCAGGCGGCTGACCTGCTCCTTCGGCGTATGTCCAAGAATCAGAATCGGCATCGTGATGTCATTTAAACGAAGTTCAATTGCTTCGTCAATGCTGCTGACCGCCAGATAATCGGCACCAAGCTCCTGCAGCAGGCGGCTGACCTGTACGGAGCCGTGTCCGTAGGCATCTGCTTTGACAACGCCTAAAAACTTGACATTTGCGCCGATGCGGTCGCGCAATGTTTTATAGTTATGAGCCAGGGCATCCAAGTCAATTTCTGCCCATGTCCGCTTCAATGTGGAATCCATCTTTCGCACCTCGATTATGCAATATTTTGATACCTATTCTAGCACAAACCGACAAGAGATTCCATAGATGGATGCGGGAAAATGAATCAGTTTCTTTTTTGATTAGAAAATATGCTTCCGTATGATATAATGATAAAAGTAAAATTTATAAGAACGAAACATATGGGAGGAGTACGCGTGATTATAGGTGATGTGATATTTGATTTACCATTTTATAATGCAAAGGGAATTCTGACGGGCGGCGATATTTACGGACCGCGGTACCGGATCGCAAAACTCACGGTCGAGCATGAGCCGGAGGAGGAAGGCGGCGAGACGACTTCCGAGAATTTTTTTGAGGTGTGTATATGGCATGCAAGTACCTGCTATGAGAAAACACCAGAGGAGCAGATCACAAGGAAAACATTTCCGTTTGATGCAGAGGGAAGGGAAGCCGTGCTTGCATGGTTAAATGAACAGATACCGGAGAGGTGAGAGTATGAAGTTTTTACATTTGGCAGATTTACATCTGGGAAAAACATTGGGGGATTTTGACCTGAAGGATGACCAGCGGTACATCCTGTGGCAGATTTTGAAGATTGCAGAGGAAAAGCGGGTGGATGCGGTTCTGATTGCCGGAGATGTGTTTGACAAGACGGTACCAAGTGAAGGGGCGGTGCAGATCTTGGATGAGTTTATCCGTGCATTGGCTGCACAGCATTTGCAGGTGTACATGATCAGCGGAAATCATGATTCGGACGAGCGGCTGAATTTTGGAAGCAGCTTATTTGCGGTAAATGATGTACATATCGCTGCCAAATATCAGGGGGAATTATTTCATCATGTGGCAGAGGATGCTTATGGGGCTGTGCATATCTATCAGCTCCCGTTCGTGAAAGCATCCCAGGTGAAGCGTGCGTTCCCGGAGGCAAAGATCGAGACGTATGAGGATGCGGTGCGGGAGGTACTGGCACACGCAGAGATCGATCCGGCACAGAGAAATATTTTAGTGGCGCACCAGTTTGTATCAGGAAAGGGCAAAGACCCAACGCTGGGAGGCTCTGAGGGTGCGCTGACACAGCATGTCGGAACGGTAGAGAAGATAGGGTATGACTGTTTTGATGCATTTTGTTATGTGGCACTTGGACATATCCATTCGTCGCAGAGTGTTGGAAGAAAGGAAGTTCGGTATGCAGGTTCCCCACTCAAATATTCTTTGTCAGAGGCTGGTTCGGTGAAGCAGATTCCGGGTGGCGAGCGTGAACGGGACGGCGCAAAACAGGTGCCAATTGTGACAGTGGATGGAGATGGACAGGTGACAATCGAGCTGGAGAAGCTCGTTCCGCTACGGGATCTCATTCATATCCGGGGAACGTTCGATGAGATTGTAAAGGAAGAAAATCAAATCGAACATACACAGGATTTTGTCTATGTGACACTGACCGATGAGGATATTGTTCCGGATGCGATGCGGATCATGCGGCAATACTATCCAAACACGATAAAACTTGATTATGATAACTCCCGTACACGCGAGCTGTCACATGTGGATGTAGTGCAGGCAACACAGAGCCGGACGTATGAGGAGCTGATCGCTGATTTTTATAAGCAGATGTATGGTGTCGGGATTAGTGAAGAGGAAATGGATATGATGAAGGACGTTGCGAAGGAGGTGGGAATCTATGAAGCCGACTAGATTGGTGATGCAGGCGTTTGGGGCGTATGCAGAGCAGACGGAGATTGATTTCACCCGGTTTGAGGAGAAAGGATTGTTTTTGATCTGTGGAGATACCGGAGCCGGAAAAACAACAATCTTTGATGCAATCAGCTATGCGCTGTATGGGGAGGCGAGTGGAAGCTACCGCGACACGAAGAATCTGAAAAGCGAGTACGTGGATAAGAAAGTGGAAAGCTTTGTCGATTTTTATTTTACGCATCAGGGCAAGGATTATCATGTGTGCAGAAAGCCGAGTTTTAAGTATACCAACCGAAATGGCAAGCCGGATGAGCAGGCAGAAAAGGTGATCTTCTATCAGCCGGATGGAACAACGTTCGAAGGTGCGAAGAACGTTGATGGAACGAAAGAGAAACCGGGCGTGATTCCACAGCTTCTGAATATGGATGCCGGACAGTTTATGCAGGTTGCAATGATCGCGCAGGGAGAATTCTGGAAGCTGTTAAATGCAAAGACAAACGAGCGTACAGAGATTCTGCGAACGATCTTCCAGACGGATGCCTATAGGAAGCTGGAACTGAAACTGAAAAATCGAATGGATGTAAGTTTTGCAGTGCGTAAGGAAAAGGAGCAGAGTATTTCCCAGTCGTTCCGTGAGGTAAAGGTGGAGTCTGCGGAGATCCAGAAAGTGACATCAGGAATTTTGGCAGAAAACTTGACAGAAAACTTGGCAGAGAACTTGGCGGAGGATTCGGAAGAACAACCGCGGTCGGTGGCACAGCGTATCTGTGATCTGCAGGAGAAGCTGCAGGACAGCAAAGCAGTGTGGAATATCGAGGAAATGCTTACGTTGCTGCAAGCTGTAATCGGGGAAGATACAGAAAAAGCAAAGCAAAAAGAAACTGTGCTTGCACAGGCGGAGGAAGAATTACAGAAATTACAGGGCGCGCTCGTATCGGCAAAGGATAACAACGCAATTTTGGAGCGATATGCCCGGACGAAGGAAGAGCAGGAAGTATTAGAATCTCAAAAGGGATTATTTGAAGAACGAAGGATACAGCTTGATCGAAGGAAGCAGGCAACCTATAAAGTAAAGCCGGAGTATGATGCGTGGATCACAAAGGCACATGAATGGGAGCGGACAAAGCAGCTGATCACAGCTGGAGCGCAGACGCTCGTGGATTGTCAGATACGTGCTGAGATGGCAGATGCGAAGGTGAAAGAGACGGAAAATTTGCTACCGGAAGCGGAGCAATGCCAGAAGCTCGTGGATAAGGTGCGTGAGGAAGAACCACGCTATAAAGAGCGGGAAATGCTGCAACACGAACTTGGACAAATCCGGTTGCAGCTTGCCGCACAGGAACAGCAGGAAGCCGCACTTGGAACAGCGGAACAGACGTTACAGAAGCGGATTAAAGAGTTGCAGGAGCAGCTGGCAATGTGGAAGGAAGAGCCACAGAAGCTTGCGCAGGCACAGGCGGCGCATGATAAACTTCTGGACAGCCAGAAAAAGACGGAATCCATTGCAAAAAATCTGATTCCTTCATGGAAACGGAAGCAGCAGGAGTTAGAGGAAGCACAGAACAGATACCTTAAAAAGCAGGATGCGTATGAGTCTGCAAAGGACGCATATACCCATGCAGACAGACTGTATCGGGCGAATCTGGTAGGAATTCTGGCAAGTGATCTGGCAGAGGGTGAGCCATGCCCGGTGTGTGGAGCTACGCATCATGAGAAGCTTGCAACGCTGGTTGAGGCATCTGTGACGGAGGAACAATGCAAAGAATTAAAGGCAGTGGAAGAAGAAAAACTGGAAGCCTTTAATCAGGCAACTGCCAGTGCTTCGTCTTTGCGGGCAGATGTGCAGGCAAAAGAAATTCAGTTAAAAGAGCAGATACAGAGCTGTATGTCGGTAGAGACTGTTGATGATACATCGGAGCTAGACAAGCTTCTTGCAATCTTCGGGCGACAGCGGGCAAAGCTGGTAGATGCAGTTGCGCAGAGCAGAGAGCAACTGGATATATTGCAGCAAAACTGTGAGAAGCTGCGAGAAGTGGAAGAAATGCTTGCACGTGCACAAGGAGCGGAGATGGCACAGCTTGCAGAGCAGCGAAAGAAGCTTGCTGAGGAGAGACAATCGCTCATTGCGAAGCAGGCAGCTTCACAGGCAACCTTTGCAGCGTTACAGACATTATCGTATTCAGATTGGAAGTCTGCTGAGCAGGCAGGCAATCATGCATTGGCACGTGTGACGGAGATTCAGACAGCACTTGATGCAGCCGCGAAAGAAAAGAAATCCGCAGATGAAGCGGTGGCACGCGTACAGGCGTCCATTGCAACGCAGAAGCAGGCACTCGAACAGCAAAAGTCCGATGCGCAGATGTTAAAACAGCGTTTGGATGAGAAGCTGACAGCCTGTCAGTTTGCATCGGTTGAGGAGATGCAGGCGCAGGTGGCAACGGATGCAGAGATACATGCGGAGGAAAGGAGACTGGCAGATTATGACAAAAAGGCAACCGAGGTTACTGCCAGACTGACACAGCTGGAACAGGAGCAGGATGCCAGACATCGGACGCCGGTTGATCTTGAACAGTTACAACAGGAATATTCTGGAAATCGTGCACAGGTGGAAACACTTCGGACGGCTTTGCAGGCGATTACATTCCGTATCCAGAATAACTGCGAGAAACAACAAAATATCCGAGCACAGCAGGTGGCATACGAGAAAGCAAAGAAGGAAAATGATACAAGCTATCGGTTGTACATGCTTGTATCCGGGCAGACAAGAAACGGAAAAATTACGTTTGAGCAGTATATTCAGGCAACAGGATTTGACAGTATTCTTCAGGCGGCAAACCGGCATCTGCTTCCGATGAGTGACAACCAGTTTCAGTTGTACCGGCAGACGAATGCGATAGGAAAACAGACCAATACATTTCTGGATCTGGAGGTGCTGGATATCAGTACAGGAAAACGCCGCCCGGTTGGAAATCTGTCTGGCGGAGAGAGCTTTAAAGCATCGTTATCGCTGGCACTTGGCTTGTCGGATACAATCGCGGAAAATCGAGGAGGTATCCAGATGGATGCATTGTTTGTCGATGAGGGCTTTGGTACGTTGGATTCGAAGTCGCTGGAGGAGACAAAGGACGCGTTACTCAGCATGTCAGGAGAAAATAAGCTGGTCGGCATCATTAGTCACCGGGACGAACTGATGGATATTCCACAGAAGCTGCGCGTCACAAAAGGCAGAGGCGGCAGCCGGATTCACATGGAGACAGCGGTATAAGAGAAAATATAGAAACAGGGACAGATATTGAGGTGACTGATTCGTCTGCTCAATTGTCTGTCCCTGTGTTTGCATGTTTATGAATGGATCAATATTGCAAGATGCATTTACTCGTGGAATTCGATTGTATAAGTGTGCACGGCTTCGGCGTTTGCATCCAGCTTCTGCTCACCCGGCTTCTCACTCAGATCTCCGGTGAAATCCATGTTATCGGTACGTCCAATCCAAGGCTCTAAGCAGACATATGGACCATCCGGCTTCGACCAGATACCAACATATGGGAAGTCTGTACAGGTGAGTGTGACAAATGGCTTTTTATCTGCATCAACCAGTCCGACGACAGGAAGTTGGTTATCCTCGAAGACCAGCGCGTCGTTGTCGAACAGCGTATCCGTGACAGGCACATATGCACTGCCAGTATCGTTGAAGGGATAACTCCTGCTCGTATCGGCAAGTCCGGAACCGTCTGCATCAAGCAGGAGATAGTGCCGCGGATTTGCATCTGGCAGGACGACGGAATATTCATTTCGTGCATGTCCCGGCGCAATCTGGAATCCAGGATGTCCGCCGATGGAATATAACATTTCTCTTGAACCAAGATTCCGGACTGTCCATGAGACGTGCAGAAGACGTGGATTTTCTGCATCAAAGCGGTGTGTGATTAGCAGTTCGAATTCAAATGGATAGATCCCCAGTGTCTCATCGGAATACACAAGCCTGTGCGTGATAGAATCAGTGGTTTCCTCGATGCAGGTGAATTCCGCGTCGCGCGCAAATCCGTGCTGCGTATTCATGGCGTATGTTTTTCCGTTGTAACGATAGGCACCGCCTTTAACCTTTCCAACAAATGGAAACAGAACCGGAGCGTGTCGGTTCCAGACTGCCGGATCGGCACACCAGATCCGTTCGAAATCCCGCACTTTATCGTAAACACTGGTCAGCTCGGCACCGTGGTCGGATACCATAACTTTCAGACAATCGTTTTCAATCGTATGTAACATGTGTGATGCCTCCTAAAACAAATTCTCCTTCGTCAACATCTCGTCGACAATACTTAATATCGAATTAAGCTCATAGCGGAACCGTTGTCGTGCTTCATCAAGGAAATGATCGTTCTTTTTATATTTGCCAAGCTCAAATGCATCGGTTCCATTGTTCAATGCGAGCGTCACGATGTCCTGATTAAACTCGATATTCGTATAGCCATTTACAATCATATCCGCCTGCATGATATGCTCCATGAACTGTGGCGCCAGAATGTAGAATGCAAGCTGAGGATCAGACGTATCGACCTTGAACTGCTGGTTGAACTGGGCATTTTCTGTCTCGATCGTGTTCCGGTCGATGTTGAACAAATCGGCGGCACCATTGATAATACCGGAGAAAAATCCTTTCTCTTTTCGTGAATTCTTGCGCTCGCGGATACGGACATAGCCATTTAACGGCTGGCGCAGTGCCAGATTGATGACAGGACCGCGGAACACCGTGTAATAGGAAGTCGTTGTGTTGCCATCGCTGTCAGTGCTTTCCTGTTCCACCTCAAGATGCAGGTCGCAATAGGTGATCGGCACACCGCGGTAGGTTCCACTGATATAGTCGGAGCCGCCACACCGGTCGTAGTTTGGCAGGACACCGCAATGCTCCAGAAAGTCCTTGTTGAAATACTGGTTCGGAATGTACTGCTCGACGGAGATACGCTCCGAGAGAATCTCTCTCACGACAGATTGCCCGACCAGATCCTTCATCTTATTCTTCTGATCGCTTATACGTTCAAGATATTTTGCGGAAAGGACGATCCCGGCTACACCGACTAGAATGATGCAGATGCCGGGAACGGTATTACCGGACTGAATCGCCGAGATTCCAGCCATAATGATTCCCATGGAAATGATAAATAAAATGGGAGTCAGGATAAATCCAACACGTTGTTTTTTCTGGTTGGATGCGATCTGGGATAGAAGCTGTTTATCATTTGGATTTGCCATAGTTTGGTACCTCAATTTTTCTAAAACAATTATCAATAAAAATTATATCACATAATGCATCCGAAAAAAAGAAATTGTACAGTCGTATTTATTGTTAAAAAATATAATAAGTGGTCAATGATTGACGAACCATTATTGAGATTGTATAATCATCAAAATATATCTATGTGGAGATGGAGACGATTACAGATGACAATGGATGAATTACAGCCGGGGCAGAGCGCTTATATCACGGCGGTCGGCGGCGAAGGTGCCTTGCGGCATCATCTTCTGGATATGGGCTTGACGCCGGGAACAGAAGTCACTCTGCAGAAGATTGCGCCAATGGGTGACCCTGTACAGATGAAGGTGCGCGGATATGAGCTTACGCTGCGATTGAGTGAGGCACAGAAAATAGATGTGGATCATGTGCATGAAAAGGAAGCGGAAGCCCCAAAACAGAATGTGCGCTATGAGTCGATTGAACACCCGGGGGTTGGAGAATTGGGACAGGCAGATCCTACCCATATACATGATGAGAAGACGGCAGTTCCGAAGGGGGGTAAGCTGACATTTGCGTTGGCGGGCAACCAGAACTGTGGTAAGACGACACTTTTTAACCAGTTAACAGGTGCGAATCAGCATGTCGGCAACTTCCCAGGTGTGACGGTTGACCGGAAGGATGGTACGATTCGGAATCACCCGGAGGCAACAGTGACAGACCTTCCGGGCATTTATTCCCTGTCCCCGTATTCCAGCGAGGAAATTGTGACGCGGGAATTTCTGATCGAGGGCAAACCAAGTGGCATCATCAATATTGTGGATGCGTCGAACTTAGAGCGTAATCTGTGTCTGACGATGCAGCTCATGGAACTGGGAATTCCAATGGTGCTCGCACTGAATATGATGGATGAAGTGCGGGCAAATGGCGGCACAATCCGTGTAAATGAGCTGGAACAGATACTTGGAATTCCTGTGGTACCAATTTCAGCTGCGAAAAATGAAGGTATTGACGAACTGGTGAGTCATGCAATGCATGTCGCGAGATATCATGAACCGCCAGGACGAATTGATTTCTGTCCGGACAGCAAGGATGATAAGGATCCGGTTGGAGCGGTGCACCGTTGCATCCACGCAGTTGCACATATGATTGAAAATGATGCGAAGGAAGCAGATCTTCCTGTCCGTTTTGCTGCAACGAAGCTGATCGAGAAGGATGCACCAATCGAAGAGACATTACACCTTGCGGAAGATAAGAAGGAAGCATTTGAGCAGATCGTGTCAGTCATGGAGAAAGAAACAGGGCTGGATCGAGAAGCGGCAATCGCAGATATGCGGTTTCAGTTTATTGGAAAACTGTGTGAGAAGACGGTCGTGCGCCCACATGAGAGTAAAGAACATCGCAGAAGTGTCCGGATAGATAAACTCCTGACTGGAAAATATACAGCAATTCCGTGCTTCATCGGAATTATGGCGATAGTTTTTGCCATGACGTTCAGCCTGCTTGGCGCATGGCTGTCCGATGTGATGGCACTTGGCGTTGATACAGTTATCGGATGGATCAACAAGGGACTTATCGCTGCGCAGATCAACCCGGTCGTGCGGTCCCTTGTGGTGGATGGTATCTGTCAGGGTGTCGGAAGTGTCATCAGCTTTCTCCCTACAATCGTGATCCTGTTTTTCTTCCTTTCGATTCTGGAAGATACCGGATATATGGCGCGGGTTGCATTTGTCATGGATAAGCCGCTTCGTAAAATTGGTTTATCGGGCAGAAGCTTCGTGCCGATGCTGATCGGATTTGGATGTTCGGTGCCGGCGATCATGGCGACAAGGACACTGTCGAGTGAACGTGACCGGAAGATGACAATCTTACTTACACCATTTATGAGCTGTAGTGCGAAGCTGCCAATCTACACACTTATGATCAGCGCATTCGTGCAGCGGCAGTATCGTGTATTTGCAATGGTTGGACTCTATCTGATCGGGATTGTGTGTGCAGTGATATATGCGCTCATTTTAAAGATGACAAAATTTAAAGGAGAACCAGTACCTTTTGTTATGGAGCTGCCGAACTACCGGCTGCCATCAGCGAAAAGTGTGCTGCACCTGATCTGGGAGAAGGCAAAGGGATTTATTCAGAAGGCATTTACGATTATCTTCCTTGCTTCGATCATCATCTGGTTCCTGCAGACCTTTGATCTGAGGTTCAATGTTGCTGCTTCGGCAGATCAGAGTATGCTTGCCCTGATCGGAAGTCTGATCACACCAATTTTCAAGCCGCTTGGATTCGGAGACTGGAGAGTGTCGACGGCGCTGATTACGGGATTTACAGCGAAAGAGAGCGTGGTATCGACGCTTACGGTTCTGCTTGGTGGTGACGTGACGCAGGTAGCTAAGTTATTTACTCCATTTACAGCAATGGTATTCTTGATTTTTACGTTGCTTTATACACCGTGTGTGGCAGCCATTGCGACAGTGAAGCGGGAAATGGGTGGCACGAAAGCGGCAGTGGTTACTGTCATTGTGCAATGTCTGATTGCCTGGGTTGTTGCATTTCTGGTGCATGCAGTTGGACTCGCATTCGGAGTGGTATAAATGGATGCTTCATAAATCAAAGCATAAATGAAGTTTTGATTGCGAAAAAATTTCAAAAAAGTACTTGACATTCGTTTTTAATAGGACTAGTATGTCGGTAAACAAAGAGCAAATGCTGAGAACAGAACAAGGTTTTCGAAAGGAAATACTTCAGAGAGCTGTCGGCTGGTGTGAGACGGTGTAGGATTTCGGAAATTATCCTCTGCGAGCAGTGCACTGAATTCCTTCAAGGACATTAGGTGTCACCGGTTTTCTACCGTTACATAGAAGCTTATTTCACAGATGACATGTTGAGATAATATGAATGCAAATATAAATATATCGATATGCTATCTGTAAGATGAGAATGAGTGGTCGCATATGTGGCAAATAAAGTGGTAACGCGGAAGTTTCAAACCTTCGTCTTTATGTAAGACGGAGGTTTTATTTGTTATACACGATGAGCCAAGTACAGATTCGTGCTTGCACGAAAATCTGTATTTGGTGAACGTATAATCACTGAAATGAAGCGAAGCGGAATCGAAGTGTTATACAGAGTGTATGCCGAGGAGGCGTTAGCCTGCTCGGTTGTAAGACGTATTTACTCTTTGTAACAAAAATATATAGAAGGGAGCCGCCACGTGGCGGGCGAGGAAGTATGAATGGTTTAGTTATTGTATTAATCGGAATTGTAGTGCTGTTCGCAGGCTATCTTCTCTATGGCAGATGGCTTGCAAAGAAATGGGGGATTGATCCAAAGGCAGAGACTCCGGCAGTGAAATTTGAGGATGGACAGGATTATGTTCCATCATCCAAATTCACAGTATTTGCGCATCAGTTTTCATCCATTGCAGGTGCAGGTCCTGTAACCGGACCAATCCTTGCGTCGGTATTCGGCTGGGTGCCAGTATTGCTCTGGCTGTTAATCGGTGGATTGTTCTTCGGAGCCGTACAGGATTTCGGAGCCCTGTATGCATCTGTGAAGAATGAAGGAAAATCGATGGGTATGATTATTGAGAAGTACATCGGTAAGGTCGGAAGAAAGCTTTTCATGCTGTTCTGCTGGCTGTTCACATTGCTGGTTATCGCAGCATTTACGGATATGGTAGCCGGAACTTTCGTAGGTAAGGGCGTTGCAGACATGGCGAAGGAGACAAGCTATGCAAATGCATCCGCAGCTTCCATCTCCATGTTGTTCATCGTAGCAGCGATCGTATTTGGTGTGCTCCAGAAGCATGTAAAGAATATGAATGAGGGCGTCAGAGCAGTCATCGCAATTGCATTGTTAGTTGGTATGTTTGCTCTTGGCATGCATCTTCCTTGGTATGCAACAAAGACAGCCTGGATCTACATTGTTATGGCATATCTGTTCCTTGCATCTGTTATGCCAATGTGGTTATTGATGCAGCCACGTGATTATATGACAACTTTCATGCTGCTCGG
>DJEI01000005.1:1324-2322 GCA_002431865.1 Lachnospiraceae bacterium UBA5902 | reverse complement strand
TATAACGGATTTAATGTCGGTGGAAATTACCTGTTCCCAACATTGTTTGTCACGATTGCTTGTGGTGCCGTTTCCGGATTCCACAGTCTGGTATCTTCCGGTACATCATCGAAGACAATTCGGAACGAGAAAGATATGCCAATGGTTGGTTATGGAGCTATGGTTGTAGAATCACTGCTTGGTATCATCGCATTGGTCGTTGTTGGTGCCGTTGCTGTCAATGGTACAAAGCCAGACGGAACACCATTTGCAATCTTCTCCAGCGGTGTTGCAGGATTCCTTGAGAAGCTTGGACTTCCAGTTCAGCTTGCAACCGTATTTATGACAATGTGCGTATCCGCACTTGCACTGACATCTCTGGATTCTGTTGCACGTATCGGACGTATGTCTTTCCAGGAGTTATTCCTTGGCGACACAACCGATACATCAAAAATGCCTGTATGGCAGAAAATTTTGACTAACAAATATTTCGCAACTGTGGTAACATTATTCTTTGGATATTTATTGACACTCGGTGGATATACTAATGTATGGCCTTTGTTCGGTTCTGCAAACCAGTTGCTTGCAGCACTTGTATTGATCGCACTTGCTGTATTCCTGAAGACAACAGGAAGAACCGGCTGGACACTGTATGCACCAATGTTCATCATGCTTTGTGTTACATTTACAGCATTGGTACAGAAGACAATCGCACTTGTAAAGAACATCGTCAGCGGAAATGCAACGATGCTGGTTGATGGATTGCAGTTTATTGTCGCAATCCTGCTGATGGTACTTGGTGTGCTGGTAGCATTTAGTTGTTTGAAGAAGCTGTTCACGAAGAAAGCAAAGGCTGAAAATTAGGAGAATTGCGAAACAATGTAATAAAAATCGTACGTATATTACATATCAGGTTTGTATAATATAGGATGTATTGAAACTAAGAAGTACTAAAGATGTTCTGATATAAGTTTTGGTAACGGACGCAACCGCCGCCGATTCGCCGTCCATGGCTCAGC
>DJEI01000005.1:0-1255 GCA_002431865.1 Lachnospiraceae bacterium UBA5902 | reverse complement strand
ACATCGTGTTCAAACATTGCTGGATATTTACAGAACATCAAGTACTTCTATGTTCCAAACATATCTATATTCCACAAATCTGATATGTTTATATACGTACGATATTTACAAATAGGTTTCGCAATGACAAATTTTTAACTTTGGAAGGAGACACAGGATGTGTACAGCAGCGACTTATAAGACGAAGGATTTTTATTTTGGACGGACACTTGATTATGAGTTTTCGTATGGTGATGAGGTGACGGTGACACCGCGGAATTTCTGTTTCCGGTTCCGGCACATGGGTGAAGTGAAGACGCACTACGCAATGATCGGTATGGCGTATGTGGCAGATGATTATCCGCTTTATTATGATGCCGTGAATGAAAAAGGGCTAGGCATGGCAGGCTTGAATTTTGTTGGGAATGCGAAATATCAGGATGTGCAGGCAGGTCGAGAGAATGTGGCACAGTTTGAATTTATTCCATGGATTTTAAGTCAGTGTGCAACGGTGCTTGAAGCGCGCAAAGCGTTAGAGAAGATGAATCTTGTCGGAACACCATATAGTGAGAATCTGCCATGTGCATCACTGCATTGGATCATTGCAGATAAGGATGCATCCATCGTGGTAGAGTGCATGGAAGATGGTTTGCATGTCTATGACAATCCGGTCGGTGTGCTGACAAACAATCCACCATTTCCGGTGCAGATGTTCATGCTGAACAATTACATGCATGTATCACCAAGCCAGCCGGAGAATCAGTTTGCCAAGGAGCTTCCGCTTGCGGCGTATAGCCGTGGCATGGGTGGACTTGGACTTCCGGGTGACCTTTCGTCAGCATCGCGGTTTGTGAAGGTAGCATTTACGAAGATGCATGCAATCTCTGGTGAGTCGGAGGCGGAGAGCGTGAGCCAGTTCTTCCATATATTAGGATCGGTCGAACAGCAACGTGGCTGTTGCGAGGTTGAGCCGGGAAAATATGAGATTACGATCTATACGTCCTGTGTCAATGCGGACAAGGGAATCTATTATTATACAACCTATGAGAATCACCAGATTCAGGCGGTGGATATGCACCGTGAGGATCTGGATGGAGATACGCTTCGCCGGTATCCGCTCATCAATGAGGAGCAGATTCATGTAGTGAATTAGGAAGTGTAAATTAAATAATAAAGTGGTTTATTTTTTGTAGCAGGTAGGGATTAAGGCAGTCGATGAAAGTTGGCTGCTTTTTTTGCGTGGGCTTGTGTGGCGTGTTGGGGGAAAGAGTGGAAA
>DJEI01000028.1:2073-4218 GCA_002431865.1 Lachnospiraceae bacterium UBA5902 | reverse complement strand
GACATAAATCCCGAATCGAATATGCAATGTATACGGACGTATACGAATACAGCGGAAAGTATAGTAATCTGGATGCCTGGGATCAGTTTACACGGTATATTGCATTTTATGATGAGGTTGTGGATTACGACAATGAGCTGGCGCCGGCACCGGGGCTCTATGACGTATATTACGCATATGACCCCGCTACAGAGGAAGAAGCAGGCCAATGCGTGGATGAAGTGATTCGGATCGCAGAGGAAAGCGGTGCCGAAATTCAATTCTATTAAAAGATAATCATAGGTGACCATGGGCGGAGCCTTTGCGCAGATGAAATGTTGCGGGAAGCTCCGCCTTTTCTGCTGCGATGAATGCTCCATCAGAGATTATGAGTCCCGGCAAGAAAACGACCAGCAAGCGGCGCAGTCAAAGTTGAAGAACCAACGAGGACTGCGCTGCCTTTTTATCAGAGGCTCTGTAACTACTAAGAAATTCTCTTATTTCGGACAGAAATCAGCTATAATAAAAAGTAACGCAGAAGAAAATTTTGAAATCACACGCTAAGAGGAACTTTAACTATGAAAATCAAGAGCCTTGCCTTAGAGAATTTTATGATTTTCGATTCTGTTGATGTGGAGTGGTCTTCGGGCGTCAATGTGATTTTAGGCGAAAATAGTACGGGCAAGACCACATTGCTGAAAGCTTTGTATGCACTGGTAAAGCCGTACAGCCGTGAAGACTTTCCTAAATGTACATTACCGCAGCAGGAAGATATGCTCGTCCATAAGATGGTTGGTGTTTTCCGTCCTGATGAGGGGAAAATTGGCCGCATGGCAAGCCGCAAGCGTAGCGTGTCAAAGACGACACAGATGAAGGTCTGCATGGTTGAGGGTGATGTTATCAACGTGTCATTTGGAAGCCGAAAGGAAAACCATGCCGATGTGTCCATTCAGGCAGCGGAGAAAAATAAGCCGTTTGAAACTGTCTATCTGCCGCCCAAGGAGATGATCTCAGCAACTGAACATTTCCAGAGTCTGTATGAAGAGTTTTATATTGATTTTGAAGAGATGTACTACGACCTCACTAAATTGCTTGACAAGCCGCTGAAAAAGTGTGCATATACCAGCGAGCAGAACGAAGTTCTCTCAAAAATTGAGGAAAGTATGAAGGGCAAGGTCGTTCAGAAAAATAAGAAATTCTACCTGAACGTAGAGGGCGAAGGCTCTTTTGAAATGGGTTTGCTGTCCGAGGGTTATAAAAAGCTTGCGACGATTGTTTACCTGATTCAGTCTGGCAGTCTTAGCAAAGGCTCGATTCTGTTCTGGGATGAGCCGGAGGCCAATATCAACCCAAAGTTTATTCCGGTGCTTGTGAAAATTCTTCTGATGCTGCAAGAAGACGGTGTTCAGGTGTTCGTTTCAACGAATAACTATTTCCTCGCCAAGTATTTTGATGTGCTGAAAGTTACAAAGGATGATGTACATTACTACTCGTTCTACAAAAATGAGGATGAAGATGGAAAAGAACGAATTTGCGTGGAACAGGCTGGCTCTTTTAGGTTGTTAGAACACAACACGATCATGGAGATGTTCCGAAAACTATATGAAGATGAAATTGGGATAAGTTTTCGATGAAAAACATCCCTGAGTCTGGGGTTGTCTTTGGGCCATATGCTGAAAAAGACCTGTTTTATATTGAAAAATCGAATCTGTATGAGTCACTTGGAGCAGGACTGAAGACGATAGAGTTTGTTCGGCGAACAAAAACAAGAGTCCTTTTTGTTGAGGCTCCCCGAAAATAAAACCTGAATAGTAAAGGTTCTTGGCTTCTATGATGGGAAAACCAAGAGCCTTTTGCGTCTTGTTTTGTGAGCGGAAAGAAGGTACAATAATAGCAAGTGACTCACATCTGCGAGGTGATATGATGCTGAACATCTACTTTGGAGATATGCCAGAAGCGGTCTACAATACGGCAGTTTATTTCAACTACACTTATGAGGATGAATGGCTGACTTCTGATTTTGCGAAAGAAGTTATCAAAAAGATAGATAAATCCAATGTTCTGGGGCCTCATGCAATTGAAAGCCCAGTCTTGGGTGTGATTCCACCGGAGAACCTGTCTGGTGGCACGAAAACACTTCTGCTTATGGCAAATGACCCGGAAAAG
>DJEI01000028.1:0-1944 GCA_002431865.1 Lachnospiraceae bacterium UBA5902 | reverse complement strand
GGATTTCGGAAAGAAAAAATTCCAGGTGGATGTAAAAGTTCTGAATACCGGTGATGTGGTGCACAGCATGGAAGAACTGATGCCGATTGCATTCAAGTTCGTGTGAGGCGATACGATGAAGGGTAAACATAAAATCGAAGTCCGGAGCAAACGGATCGTTTTTACCATAGAACTGGAACGCAACATCACGATTCTGCGCGGCGACAGTGCCACCGGCAAGACAACGCTGGTTGAGATGCTGAGTGCCTATGAGAACTATGGAAGAAAAAGCGGCATTACGATCGCCTGCGACAAAACGTGCAGAGTCCTGTCTGGCGCACTCTGGGAAGCTCAGCTGAAAGACATTCATGATACCATTGTGTTTGTGGATGAAGGCAGTACATTTGTTTCAAGCCTTGACTTTGCCCGTGCAATTCAGAAAACAGACAACTACTATGTGCTTGTGACAAGAGAAGATTTGAGTACTCTGCCGTACAGCGTAAATGCAATTCTGGAACTGAAAAAGACGACCAGTAGATTCAAGCGGACTTATAACAAAGCATATCCGATTTACGACTCGCTATCTGCCAGCAATGTTCAACTTGGAGATGTCGAAAAGCTGCTGACAGAAGATGCAAACTCCGGATATCAGCTGTTTACAAAAGTCGGCGAGAAATACGGCATCACCTGTATCTCTGCGGCGGGCAAAGATAACATCAAACAAAAGATTCTTCCGCTGAAATCAGAGAAAGTTCTGGTGATTGCAGATGGTGCGGCGTTTGGCCCGCAGATGAATGACATCTACCGTCTGATGCAGGAAGCCAGTGCAAAATTCAGTTTGTATTTGCCGGAATCTCTGGAATGGCTGCTCTTGAAAGCGGATTTGATTGGACAACCGGATATTCTTGAGATTTTGGAACACCCGGCAGATTTCATCGAGAGCAGTGAATTTTTCAGCTGGGAGCGGTTCTTTACGAACTTGCTGGAGCAGCGGACGAAAGATATTCCCTATATGCGGTATGACAAGGCAAAGCTGCCGGAATTCTACTTGCGGGAAGAAAATTTAGAGAAAGTTATTGCAGAGATGGAGTGAAGAAGAATGATGAACCGGTACACACTGAGAGTTTATCCAGCAGGACAGGGCCGAAATGTATATAGAATGATTACAATTTGTGGCATGGATACATTGGATCAGCTTTGCATGGCGATATTGAGTGCATTTGATTTTACGGCAGAGCATCTGTACGAATTTTGTATGGATAATAAGATGTACAGCGAAGACAGTTATCGGCTCAACCCGATGGAAGATGAAATGTTCGACGAAGAGGAAAATGAGGGGACCGATATTGAACTGGATGAAGTGGGTTTGGCTAAAGGCCAGAAGTTCTCTCTGCACTACGATTTTGGGGATGACTGGATGTTCACCATCCATGTGACAAAGATCGAAAAAGTGAAAGCGTATCAGGAACCAATGCTGCTTACTGCAAAAGGCAAAGTTGAACAGTACCCGGAGTGGGAAGAGCGATTCTGAACGCTCTGTGATTTTGGCACCTGCCCAGGCTGCTATCAAGAATCCCCGCAAGTAAGATTTCCCATAAGATAGCCTGAAAGCGAATCAAGCTCCTTGGTTTCTGTAATGGAAGCCAAGGGGCTTGGTTTGTTTTTAGAAAAGAAACATGGACAGAATGCACAATAACCAAAAGCGGTAATTGTGAAAAATGTAGATTGCTTCCAATTTCGGGAAATGTTTTTCTTTTACGAGTTGGAAATAGAGGTTCTGGAGTTTTCCAGGAGAACATGATACAGTATTTTGCCATGGTGCCCAACACTGTCACAGTGACCATTCAGGAAGCAACCGGCAAGGCCAGCGGCTTGGGCGGCGGAGTTCTGGGTGCACAGGGTCTGTTTGTTGGTATGCTGGTGGCGGTCCTCATCACCAATCTGTTCCACTGGCTGACCAGTATT
>DJEI01000004.1:31810-32265 GCA_002431865.1 Lachnospiraceae bacterium UBA5902 | reverse complement strand
TATGCTATCTTTGCTCCACAGTAAGCTGTCGACCATGCATATCCTTTACTAACTCCTAGCTTTATCAGATTCTTTGCACGCATTTGTGGTGTCTTCCACTGTTTCCATATACACATACGAAGTCTGTAACGAATGTTTGAATCTAATTGTTTGCAGAGTGTTTTCATGCTTCCTATTTTGAAGTAGTTAATCCACCCTCTGATGAGCTGATCAAGCTTCTCTACTTTATAACTGTTGCTAACACCCCAACTACGACAAGTGAGTTCTTTCATTCTTTTCTTGAACTTCGCTACTGATTTTGCATGTGGTTTTGCCTTAAACTGATGCGCTCTTGAATCAAAGTAGAAACCATATCCTAGGTATTTAAGTCCTTGTGGTTTATCTACCTTGCTCTTGGTCATGTTGACTTTGAGTCCTAGCTTCTCTTCAATGAATCGTGAAATATTTCTCATGAC
>DJEI01000004.1:8898-31673 GCA_002431865.1 Lachnospiraceae bacterium UBA5902 | reverse complement strand
TTATCAAGTTCATTCAACATGATGTTTGCCAATAATGGTGAGAGATTTCCTCCTTGTGGCGTTCCCACAATGGAATCTTCGTATTCATCATCAATCATGATTCCGCTGACAAGGTACTTTCTAATAATGGAGATAACATCTCCATCTTTAATAGTTCTACCTATAATAGTCATAAGCTTGTCATGGTTTACTGTATCAAAGAACTTTTCCAAGTCGATGTCTACAATCCACTCATTTCCGTCATTCATCATGTCTAGTGCTGTTAGGATTGCTTGTTGTGCACATCTGTTCGGTCTGAATCCATAACTGTGGTCATGGAACTGTTCTTCATAGATTGGTGTTAAAACCTGTGCAATGGCTTGTTGTACAAATCTGTCTGTCACTGTTGGTACTCCCAGGTTTCTGACACCGCCATCAGGCTTTGGTATCTCCACTCTTCGTACTGGCTGAGGTTTATATTTTCTCGTCCTCAACTGTTCCTTGATGATTTCGCCGTTCTTTGCAAGATGTTCCTTGAGTTCTGTGTACTTCATTCCGTCCACTCCCTCTGCACCTTTGTTTCGTACAACTTGCAGATATGCTCTGTTAAGGTTATCACTGGACAATATCTGCTCCATTAGACTACTTGTGTCCATGCGTTCTTTCCTTTCCGTCTCGCTTGATTTGACCACCCTTTTCCCGATTGGTTACGGCAGATGTTGTCGTCTCTGCAATACGAGATATACTCAAACTTATTGATTGTTCGCCCCTTTGCTCCATCTCCATTACAGAGACTTCCTCACTACTATGGGCTCGGCTGACTTCTCACAGTTCGTTGTTACTAGGCTACTGAAACCTCTGTGAGACCTCCACGCTTAAGGTGCACGCTCTTTCTCTCCATATATCCGCCACATTTACTCTGCTACTACAAAAGTGATAGTTATTAGACTTCGTTGCTTTGTGCCAACTTATCTCTCGTAGCCTAGCCTTATATGTGATTTCTGTTCGTCGGACCAGAGATTTGCTTACAGCTTCCTTCAGATTCCACCTCACGATGGACACCCTTGCTGTTCGGCTATACACTTCCCACTATCTGGGCGTGTTCGGGACTTTCACCCGTTAGAGCGCGCCCATGGCGCGCAAACACAAAAACAGCTATGAGTGCGAGCTCATAGCTGTTTTTCTTTTAGGGGAGTTTTTTACAGCCCCTTTTTAATATTTACTTATCAGGTGTGTTGTAACCATCCGGATTCATTGACTGCCACCTCCATGAATCCGCACACATCTCATCAATATCATACTGTGCTTCCCAGCCAAGTTCCTTCTTTGCAAGGCTTGCATCCGAATAACAAGTCGCAATATCACCAGCACGACGAGGCTTGATCTCATATGGAATCTCCTTGCCACATGCCTTGCTGAACGCATGAATCACATCGAGCACACTGTATCCCTTTCCGGTTCCAAGGTTGTATACCTTAACTCCCGGATTTTCCTTAATCTTATTGATTGCTGCCACATGTCCCTTCGCAAGGTCAACAACATGGATATAATCACGGACACCTGTACCATCCGGCGTATCGTAATCATTGCCAAACACACCGACACAAGGAAGCTTGCCAATTGCTACCTGTGCTACATACGGAAGCAGATTGTTTGGAATACCCTTTGGATCCTCACCGATCAGACCGCTCTTATGTGCTCCAATTGGATTGAAGTAACGAAGCAGAATCACATTCCACTCTGGATCTGCAAACTGGATATCTGTCAAGATCTGCTCTAACATATGCTTGGTCCAGCCATAAGGGTTTGTACAGACACCCTTTGGGCATTCCTCCGTGATAGGGATAAATGCGGGATTGCCGTACACGGTTGCAGAGGAGGAAAAGATAATATTCTTACATCCATTCTCACGCATGACCTTGCACAGATTCAATGTGCCTGCGATATTGTTCTCGTAATACTCGAGTGGCTTCCGAACAGACTCTCCAACTGCTTTCAGTCCTGCAAAATGAATCACAGTATCTGGCTGTTCCTTTGCAAATATCTCCGTCATTTTCTCATAATCCCGAATATCTGCCTCATAAAATATTGGTGTCTTGCCTGTGATCTGTCCGATTCGGTCAACCGCCTTCTCACTTGCATTGTAAAGGTTATCGACGATCACAACATCATAGCCTGCCTCAAGCAGCTCCACACATGTATGGCTTCCAATATATCCGGCGCCACCTGTTACTAAAATCTTCATAGCCTGCATACCACCTTTCTTAATTCTTTCTTTATATGTAATGCTTTTACATATTTTATATTTGTCCGTATATCCGCTGGAACTCTCCAACGTCTCATATTCTACCATATCTATACCACATTGGGCAAATGCTTTCCGCCAATCCCTATTATATCTAACTATACACAAAGCTGCGGAATCCAAAAAGAGGGGAGAGAATGGATCACGCAGCTTTGTCACATAAAAAAGGGGGGAGAGGGGGTAACTTCTTTTTTGAAGCTCTCTTCTTTTGTTTATGTCATTATAATACATAAGATCAGATTTGATTGAAATTGAAAATTTTTGAATCTTATATAAAATTTTTTGGATTTCTCGTTTTTTTTAGAATTTTATATCACTTTTCGACGATTCATAGATTCGCGGATTTTAGGTTTGCTATCCCTGTATGAATATGCTAATATAATTTTATATGGCGTAAATCATCTATAATAGAAATCATTCTTTACGTCTGTAACTAAACAATTACATTGAAAGTAAAATAAGGAGTTATCATGAGTAAAAACTGTATCGTTGCACAGTCTGGCGGTCCGACAGCCGCTATCAATGCATCTCTCGCCGGCGTTGTCGCCGCTGCCAGAGATTTCGGAATATATGATAAAATTTATGGTGCAATCCACGGAATCCAGGGCGTGCTGAAGAAGCATTTTCTGGATTTGTCAGACAAGGATGACACATTCATCCAGAAACTTGCACGCACACCAGCGATGTACCTTGGTTCCTGCCGGTTTAAGCTTCCAGATATGAAAGAAGACGTTTCTATATACGAGCAAATCTTCTCCATCTTCGAGGAGATGAATATCGGTGCATTCTTCTATATTGGTGGAAATGATTCGATGGATACGGTTGCCAAGCTGTCCGCTTATGCGGCTTCCATCGGCAATGACATCCGCATCATCGGTGTGCCTAAAACAATCGACAACGATCTGATCATGACAGACCATACACCGGGCTTTGGCTCCGCTGCCAAATACATCGCAAGCTCCATCCGTGAGATCGCTTATGACACCTATATTTACGATCTGGAAAGTGTCAATATCATCGAGATCATGGGGCGGGATGCTGGCTGGCTGACTGCTGCTTCTGTGCTTGCAAGAAATGAATTCAGCCTTGCACCACATCTGATCTACCTGCCGGAGGTTGCCTTCGACAAAGAGCAGTTCATCACGGACCTAAAGGAAATGGTAAAGAAATACAAGAATGTTATCGTCGCTGTCTCTGAGGGTATCCGCGACAAGGACGGCAACTACATCTCTGCTACCGATGCTGCCGCTGACAAGTTTGGACATGCGCAGTTAAGCGGTGCCGGAAAGACGCTGGAATACCTCGTAAAGGAAAAGCTTGGCATCAAGGTTCGTTCCGTCGAGGTCAACGTTTTACAGCGTTGTGCCGGACATATGGCAAGTATGACAGACTTAACAGAATCGTTCCTCTCTGGCAAGCATGCGGTTGTCCTTGCCAAGAACGGAGAAAGTGCCCAGATGGTAAGTCTGCATCGTCTGTCCAATGCACCGTATACCTATGAGCTTTCCAATACACCGGTCAGTGAAGTGGCAAATCAGGCAAAGGAAGTGCCCGTTGCATGGATCACGCCGGATCACCACGATGTCACAGAAGAAATGATTGCTTACCTGAAGCCGCTTGTTGCCGGGGAAGTTCCAACGGACTACGCGGATGGCATCGCGGACTATCTGGATGTTTCGCATCTGACGAAGGTTGGTTGTAAGTAAAACCCGTATAATAGATTGGCAAGTGATATCATGCAGAAGCAATGTATTGCAACCAAGAATTACTAAGTGTTCTTAATTAAGATATATGCTTAATACGCAACCGCCGCCAATTCGCCATCCATGGCTCAATGGCGGCTTACCTGAACGTCGTGTTCAGGTATTGCTTATGTATCAAAAGAACACTAAGTAATTCTAGGTTACAAACATATCGCTTCCTTCACGATTATCACTTGCCAATTTTTATACGGGTTTTCTCATACCCAGACCTTAAGGGAACAGATGCGCATAAACCGCACTAATAATTCTATATCTTCTCCATACTTCAAGGTTGTGACATTCATTCTGAATGGAGCTGACATATCCGCACAATCATAAAGCGGATGTGTCCATGCATGTTTGCCAACTTCAATACGGTAACATGAATTGCACACATAATATAAGCCATCAACAGACCATTGGAGCACATCAGCACTTAGCGATTGGAGGGACAATTTGAAAAATTGTTTCTCCAGAGCTTAGTGTCTGTTATGTGCGGAAGTGAGCGAAAGCGCGTCTGTAGATGGCTTTATATTACTGTGTGCAATTCTTATTCTATTTACATTGGTTGGCAAACATGCCTCTAGAAATCATTGGAGTAGCCGTTCAGGAATGTGTCAACTTCCTTCGCTGCGTCACGTCCCTCGCGGATCGCCCATACAACCAGTGACTGTCCACGGTGCATATCGCCACACGTGTACACCTTGTCCACGTTTGTCTTGTGTGCACCTGGTGCTGTCTCCACATTCGTGCGCGCATTTAACTTCACACCAAACGCATCTGCCACATATTTCTGTGTGCCAAGGAATCCGGCTGCAATCAGAATCAGATCACACTCGATCGTGTACTCACTGTCCGGAATTTCCTTCATGTTCATACGTCCAGTCTCCGGATCTTTCTTCCATGCAAGCTTCACGCATTTTGCGGCACAGACCTGACCATCCTTGTTCTTCACGATTTCTTTTACAGTAGTCTCATAGATACGTGGATCGTGTCCAAACTTCGCGATTGCCTCCTGCTGACCGTAATCCGTCTTCAGGACTCTCGGCCACTCTGGCCACGGGTTATTTGCCGCACGGGTCTCCGGAAGCTTCGGCATCATCTCAAGCTGTGTCACAGCAACCGCACCCTGACGGATCGATGTTCCGACACAGTCATTTCCGGTATCACCACCACCAATGACAAGCACCTTCCTGCCCTTGGCACTGACATATTTCCCATCTGCAAAATTTGAATTGAGCAGGCTTCTCGTTGTTGTCTTCAAGAAATCAACTGCAAAATAGACGCCCTTCGCATCACGTCCAGTTACCTTGATATCACGTGGATTCGATGCACCACATGCAAGGACAACCGCATCGTATTCTTCGAGCAGCTTCTCTGCCTTTATGTTCTTTACCTTGACATCGGTCAGATATGCTGCCATCTCATCGCCCTTGGCAACTGCTGGATTCTGGTTATTCTTTCCATTTGCAATTTCTATTCCGGTTACGAACTCGATGCCTGTCTTCTTCAAACAGTCAATCTTGCGGTCGATAATCTGTTTCTCCAACTTCATGTTCGGAATACCATACATCAGAAGTCCGCCAAGACGATCACTACGCTCGAACACCGTTACCTGATGACCTCTACGGTTCAACTGATCAGCGGCTGCAAGTCCGGATGGGCCAGAACCAACGATGGCGACACGCTTTCCGCTTCGTACCTTTGGCGGCTCGCAGTTTACATAGCCCTTCTCGTAAGCATTTTCGATGATGCTCCTCTCATTTTCCTTCGTGCAGACTGGATCTCCGTTGATATTACAAGTGCATGCTGCCTCGCAGAGTGCCGGGCAGACACGGCTTGTAAATTCCGGGAAGTTATTTGTCTTGGAGAGGCGCTTATACGCCATCTCCATATTTCCTGTATACACATTATCGTTCCACTCTGGCACGAGGTTGTTCAGCGGACAACCAGACGCCATACCGGCGATCATCTTGCCATACTGGCAGAATGGAACACCACAGTCCATACAACGTGCTGCCTGCTTGCGCTGTTCTTCCATCGAAAGCGGCTCGTGGAACTCATTGAAATTCTTTATACGCTCAAGAGGTGGTACTTCCTTGCTGGTCTGTCTTTCATACTCCAAAAATCCTGTACTTTTTCCCATAAGTCATACGCTCCTCTCTCTTAGTGATTTTTGATCGCATAGAATGCTTCGATCAACGCCTGCTCGCTGGAAAGTCCCTTGACCTCCATCTGACCGATCGTTGACATCATCTTCTTGTAATCATGTGGGATAATCTTCTTAAATTTCGGCAGGTACTCCTCGAAATGTTCGAGCACTTCCTTACCACGCTTGGAATTCGTACACTGGACATGCTCCACAATCATGTCCTTTAATTCCATAACATCGTATTTATCAACGACAGACTCCACTTCGACCATCTGCTTGTTGAGTTTCATGTAGAGATCGCTGTCCATATCGAGTACATATGCGATACCACCGCTCATACCAGCTGCGAAGTTCTTACCAGTTGGTCCAAGGATAACCACACGTCCACCAGTCATGTACTCACAGCCATGCTCTCCGACGCCTTCGACAACTGCCGTTGCGCCAGAGTTACGAACGGCAAAACGCTCACCGGCAACACCGTTGATAAATGCCTTACCTGAAGTTGCACCATAGAGTGCGACATTTCCGACGATGATATTCTCGGATGCATCATAACGGATACCATCCTGTGGATAGACAATAATCTTACCACCGGAAAGTCCCTTACCGATATAATCGTTGCTGTCGCCGACCAGCTCCAATGTGAGTCCCTTCGGGATAAATGCACCAAAGCTCTGTCCGCCACTGCCGTGGCATTTGACAACAAATGTATCCTCATCCAAGGTTGTTCCATATTTCTTCGTGATCTCGGAACCAAAGATCGTACCAAGTGAACGGTTGATATTCGATACATCAATCTCGATGGTCTTCTTCTGCTTCTTCTCGAGTGCAGGCCCAAGCTTCTTCATAAGGATCGTCTCATCGATTGTCTTCTCAAGTTCGAAGTTGTATGGATTCTTATTTGCATAGCTGATCTTGCTCTGCGCATCATTTGCAAATGGATTGTCAATAATACGGGACAAATCAACATTGTATTCCTCTGCCAGTTTGCCTGCCTTGATCAGGTCTGTTCTTCCTACCAGCTCATCTACGGTACGCACGCCAAGCTTCGCCATATATTCACGAAGCTCCTGTGCAGCAAACCGCATGAAGTTCATAACATATTCCGGCTTACCCTTGAACCGCTTACGAAGCTCAGGGTTCTGTGTAGCCACACCGACCGGACAGGTATCGAGGTTACATACACGCATCATGACACACCCCATTGTTACAAGCGGTGCTGTTGCAAATCCGAACTCCTCTGCACCAAGGATTGCTGCAATCGCAATATCACGACCGGTCATCAGCTTACCATCGGTCTCCAGAATAACCTTATTACGAAGGTCGTTCATGATCAGCGTCTGGTGTGTCTCAGCCAGACCAAGCTCCCAAGGAAGTCCTGCATGATGGATAGAGTTTGCCGGAGCAGCTCCTGTACCACCATCATAACCGGAGATCAGGATAACCTGTGCGCCTGCCTTTGCAACACCGGCAGCGATTGTGCCGACACCTGCTTCGGACACAAGCTTGACTGAGATACGTGCATCTATATTTGCATTTTTACAATCATAGATCAACTGCGCCAAGTCCTCAATCGAATAGATATCGTGATGTGGCGGTGGTGAGATCAGGCCTACACCCGGCGTTGAATGTCTGGTCTTGGCGATCCATGGATATACCTTTCCGCCCGGCAGATGTCCACCTTCACCCGGCTTTGCACCCTGTGCCATCTTGATCTGAATCTCTTTCGCACTTGTCAGATATTCGGATGTAACACCGAAACGACCGGAAGCAACCTGCTTGATCGCAGAGCAGCGATTCACACCATCCTTGCTTCCACGCATACGCTCCAAGCTCTCGCCACCCTCACCGGAGTTTGACTTACCACCAAGACGGTTCATGGCGATCGCCATACACTCATGTGCTTCCTGTGAAATAGAACCATAGGACATCGCACCGGTCTTAAATCTCTTTACAATAGAATCAATCGGCTCTACCTGATCGATCGGGATTCCACCATTTTCCGGATAATTGAACTCCATCAGTCCACGCAGATGAAACGCTTTTTTTTCATCATCTATCGCTGCAGAATACTGTTTGAACAGATCATAATTATCGGTCCATGTTGCCTGCTGCAGAAGATGAATCGTGTTCGGATTGTACAGATGCTCTTCTTTTCCACTGCGCATTTTGTGGCTTCCGATACTCTCCAGACTCAGGTTCGTATACAATCCCAGCGGATCAAATGCGGAATTATGCAGTTCTTCCACCTGACGCTGGATATCTTTGATTGCGATACCACCAACACGGCTTACTGTGTTCGTGAAATATTTCTTTACAAATTCCTCGGACAGACCAACTGCCTCGAATATCTGAGATCCTTGATAGGACTGCACCGTAGAAATACCCATCTTCGATGCGATCTTTACGATACCATGCAGGACTGCACTGTTGTAATCATTGACTGCCGCATAGAAATCCTTGTTCAGAAAATGTGTATCAACCATGTCCTTGATGGTATCGATTGCCAGATATGGGTTGATCGCACAAGCACCATAGCCAAGCAAAGTCGCAAAATGATGTACCTCTCGTGGCTCTGCACTCTCGATGACCAATGCAACGGAAGTACGCTTCTTCGTCCGAACCAGATGCTGCTGCATCGCAGATACTGCAAGCAGAGACGGAATCGCTACGTGGTTTTCGTCGACACCACGGTCAGACAGGATCAGGATATTGGCTCCGTCGCGGAAGAACTTATCTGCCTCGACGAAGATACGGTCGATTGCCTTCTCTAAGGATGTATTCTTATAATAAGTAATTGGCACAACGGCTGCCTTTAAGTTCTCTGTATTCAGATTCTTGATCTTCAACATATCCGTGTTCGTAAGAATTGGATTGTTGATGCGAAGCACGCGGCAGTTCTCCGGCTTCTCTTCGAGAATATTACCATCACGTCCAAGGTATACGGTCGTCGATGTGACGATCTCCTCACGGATTGCATCGATTGGCGGGTTTGTTACCTGGGCAAACAACTGATGAAAATAATTAAACAATGGTAATTTCTGATGAGAAAGAACTGCCAGCGGTGTATCATCACCCATTGCTGCAATCGCCTCTGCTCCATTTTGTGCCATTGGAAGAATTGCTGTCTTAAACTCCTCGTAGGTATAACCAAATGCCTTCTGCAGACGGCTTCTCTCCTCATTGGAAAGCTCCGGCACACGCTCATTTGGGATTGGAATATCGGTCAGATATGTCAGGTTGCTGTCAAGCCATTCACCATATGGCTGTGCATTTGCATACTGATTCTTTAATTCCTCATCTGAAATCAGTTTTCCTGCCTTCGTATCGACGAGAAGCATCTTACCCGGGCGCAAACGATCCTTCATTACAACATGCTCTGGTGCAATGTTTAATACACCAACCTCTGAGGAAAGAATCAGATAGTCATCATCGGTAATATAATAACGGGATGGACGAAGTCCGTTACGGTCAAGCACGGCGCCCATGTAATCGCCATCGGTAAAGAGCATAGATGCCGGACCATCCCAAGGCTCCATCATCGTTGCGTAATACTGATAGAAATCCCGCTTTGCCTTCGGCATATATTTATTGGAATCCCAAGGCTCTGGAATCAGGATCATAACAGCAAGTGGAAGCGGCATTCCGTTCATGACGAAGAACTCCAGCGCATTGTCCAGTCTTGCAGAATCGGAACCATCCGGATCAAGTACCGGTGTGATCTTGTGGAACTCTCCCTTAAAATACTCGGAATCCATCGTCTCCTCACGGGCAATCATACGGTCTTCGTTACCACGGATTGTATTGATTTCTCCATTGTGAACAAGAAAACGATATGGATGTGCACGCAGCCAGCTCGGTGTTGTGTTTGTTGAGAATCTGGAATGTACCAGACCGATGGCTGACTCATAATCCTCATCCTGCAGATCCTGATAGAACAAGCGAAGCTCGCCTACCAGAAACATTCCTTTATATACGATCGTACGGCTTGAAAGAGATGGAACATACGTATCCTCATTTGACTGCTCAAATACCCGGCGTACTACGAACAGCTTCCGGTCAAAATCAAGTCCACGCTCCACGTTCTTTGGGCGCTTCACAAATGCCTGCATAATATATGGCATAACAGCAACAGCCTTATGTCCTAGGATTCCCGGATTCGTCGGAACCTTTCTCCAGCAGAGGAATTCCAATCCTTCCTTCTCCACGATAATCTCGAACATCTTCATTGCCTGCTTACGCTGAAGCTCATTCTGTGGGAAGAAGAACATACCAATACCATAATCGCGTTCCTCTCCAAGCTCCACGCCAAGCTCCTTTGCTGCCTTCTTGAAGAACTTGTGTGAGATCTGAAGCAATATACCAACACCGTCACCGGTTTTTCCTTCAGCATCCTTGCCGGCACGATGTTCCAGATTCTCCACAATCCGAAGTGCATCGCTGACTGTCTTGTGTGTCTTAATACCCTTAATGTTTACTACTGCACCAATACCGCAGTTATCATGTTCAAAGCTGCTATCATACATGCCCTGCTCTGCGATATTTGCTCTTTCATCTCTTATCTGCGTCATGCTTGTCTTTCCTTTCTCGAAAAATCTTGCGCTGACGAAAATCAAGCAAAACTTATTTTTTACTTTGTTTTCTCAACTCATGCGCCTATGATACAACACTTTATTCGAAATGTAAACCATTTTTTTGTATTTTTGTGGAAAATAGCAAGCACATCCATATTTTCACGAAGTTTTTTCACCATCATTTCAAAATACATTCATTTCTGCATGATAACTTATATATAAAAAGAAACACATCCTTCACAGTGTTCTGTAAAAAATGCGTTTCTTCTATATATATTACATATATTACATTTCAAAATTACCACTTTATTCGGTCGGCGGATTGAAGATATTCAAATCAATCTCCTGCGAACCTACCCCTGTCTCACTCTGCAAAGCAGAACTGATACTCTGTACCTTTGAAGTCGGTGTATAATCAGTTGTTCCAAACAGGAACTCATGCAATGCTGATACGTTTGTTGTCAAATCTGCCGGAACAAGAACTGCCCCCTTTGCCTCCGTTGTTACCGGTGCATAAGCCATTGGGAATCCAATCGTATCCCCGAGGTTATAATCAAACATATCCTTTGCCATACTCATCAGTTCTTTCTTTGTCAAGCTTGTATATATGTTCGGAAATACGTCATCAATAATATCATTGATGGTTGACAAATCGGAACTCTTTGCCTTCTGGATCATCTTCGCAATGACAGTTCTCTGTCTCTCTGTACGGGTGATATCTCCCTGATCTGTACTACGGATACGTGCCCAGCCGGTTGCCTGTGTACCATTCAGTAACTGTGTACCTGCTGAAAATACACCATCGGAATATTTTCCTGAAATACCAATCTGCTCTGTAATACATGCATTCAACATTTCAAGCTCCGCTTCGCGGACATCAATTGTAATTCCACCCAGATCATCAATTGCCTGTGCCAGGGCTGTAAAGTTAACTGTCACAAAATCTGTGATTTCTAAATCCATGTTTGCGTTCAATGCACGGACTGCCATCTCCGGGCCACCATATGCATATGCATGCGTAATCTTCGTTGTGATACCGCCATCATAATCTACCTGAAGCAGGGAATCACGATATACAGAGGCAAGCTTTACTTCCTTTGTATCGTTGTTGATACTTGCAATAATGATCGAATCACTTCGGTTTCCTTCCGCCATGGATGCTGTGCTTCTGGAGTCTATACCAAACAATGCAATTGTCCGATATCCCTCCTGTGCCTCATTTGCATCTTCATTAATATCCAGATTTTCTTTACTGTCATCCCAGTCCGCCGGTCGATTAATGTTGTCTAATTTTTGATTTGCATAAAAAAATACATATCCGACAACCATAAAAAACATAACAACGATTTCAATCAGAAATGCAATTCCCCATTTGGCATTTGCACTCATGCCTGCCTTTTTCCTGCTCATATTCTTATCCTTCCATCTTTGTTTTTTAACCAAATTATTTACCTATCATACATGATTCTTCATAAAATTACAATATTCTTTTTCCTTATTTGCAAATTTTTCAAAAAACTTTCATATTTTGACTGTTGTAAACAAAGTATGCCTATGCTATACTAAATTAAATTTTGACTACTATATTATGGAAGGAATCTAATTGTATATATGAATTTTGAGGAACGAAAGAGCATGTTGGAGGGGAAGCAGCAGGTACATCTGCTACGCTTTCTCGACCAGTTAAATGATGATGAAAAACAAATCTTATTTTCACAGATTGATGCGGTTGACTGGGGATTTGAACAGGCATTTCACACTGGCAGAAAAAAAGAAGATACCATGATTGAAGAGATTGATGCGTTGCATCTGGAAAAAATCCGGGCAGCCTCGGAACGTTATCGTTCTATCGGCTTGCAGGCAATCACGGAAGGAAAGCTTTGCCTTTTGCTTCTCGCCGGAGGACAGGGTACCCGCCTTGGTTTCGACAAACCAAAGGGATGTTTCAATGTTGGTATTACAAAGGAACTTTACATCTTTCAGCTTTTGATTGATCACACCTTAGATGTCGTGCGTGCTGCAGATGCATGGATTCCGCTTTATATCATGACGAGCAACATCAACTATCAAGATACTGTGACCTTCTTTGAGGCACATGATTATTTTGGTTATAACCCCGCTTATGTGCATTTCTTTGTGCAGGAATTGAACCCGGCGACGGATTTTAATGGTAAAATTCTATTGAAATCCAAATATGAGCTTGCCCTGTCCCCAAATGGAAACGGCGGCTGGTTTTCTTCTATGCACAAAGCCGGTCTTCTGGATGGAATTTTCGATTCCAATCTGGAATGGATCAATGTATTTTCCGTAGACAACGTACTGCAGCGGATTGCTGATCCGGTATTCTTAGGCGCAACGATTGACAGTGGAAAGATGAGCGGAGCAAAGGTCGTCCGCAAAGCATGCCCGGAAGAAAAAGTCGGCGTCATGTGCAAGGAAGATGGCAAGCCACATATTATCGAGTATTACGAAATGACCGATGATATGTTGAACAAGCGTCTGCCAGACGGCAGTCTTGCCTATGGATTTGGAGCTATCCTGAATTATCTGTTCCCAATCCAGCGATTGAAAGAAACTTTGGATAAGTCCATGCCACTGCATATAGTAAAGAAGAAGGTTCCTTACGTGGACGAATCTGGTAATCCGGTTACCCCGGCAGAGCCAAATGCATTTAAATTTGAGACACTGGCACTCGATCTGATCCACGAGATGGACGACTGTCTGATCTTTGAGGTCGACCGTGAACATGAATTTGCGCCAGTCAAGAACAGCACCGGCGTCGATTCCGTCGATACTGCGCGCGCATTGCTGGAGAAAAACGGTTATACACTTTAATACAACTAAAATAAGAGAGTCCTTATCTTAACGATTTGGACTCTCTTTTTGATTCTGATTCCAGATTTTAATTCGAGAAAAGCTGTACCCAGTAATATCCATATTCTGAATTCGGAATATACACATAACCAACACCCAGTCTCTTAAATCCTGCATTGAGGATGTTGCTCCGATGTCCCGGCGAATTCATCCAACCATTCATTACAGCAGAAGAATTTCCGTATCCCGCCGCAATATTCTCTCCGGCCGACCAATAGGAATACCCAATCTGATCTAACACGGTAAAACATTTTCTTCCATCTGGACGTGTATGAGAAAATAAGGTTGCAATCTCCTGCGCCCGGATATTGGCTGCTTTTGTAAGTTCTGGATCTAAGGAAAGTGCCGCAATACCATTTGCCTTCCGCTGTGCATTACACTGTGCCAGAACTTCCTGCGCCTGTGTTGAGTAGTTAGCAGTTGGCGTTCCTTTGATATAGGCTTTCTTTCCATCCTCAAACCGACTGGTATCACAGTTCTTTGGCACAAGCTTAATCTGGATTGCTTCTAAACGCTTTGCCATGCCGCTTGTTCCGGCAGTCTCACCATTCTTCGCCCAGCCAAGCCAGCCATAGCTCTGTGCATGAACCCGATAGTATACATCATAATAATATGCAACCTCTCCATATAATTCCAGTTCGATTGCCTCTAAACGTTTCGCCTGCCCACTCGTTCCAGACATGGCACCATTGCTGACCATCTTTGTCTCCCAGCCATACGTCTGCACATGTGTCCGATATGAGATACCGCCATAATACCGATTTCCAGTAAGTTTTACTTCGATTGCTTCCAGGCGTTTTCCTTCTCCGGTCGTGCCACTTGTCTTTCCATCCGTAAGCCAGTTCATCCAGCCATGCGTCTGACAATGCACGCGGTACTGCACACCCATATCCACAATCTGACTCTTCGGAACCAGTTTAATCTCGATGCCCTCTAATCGTTTTGCCTGTCCACTCGTTCCAGCCATGACGCCGTTCTTCACCCAGTCCATCCAGCCATAGGTCTGACAATGCACACGATATACTACATCATAATGCTCCGCCACTTCACCAGTAAGCTGAATTTCAATGCCTTCCAGACGTTTCGCCTGCCCGCGGCTGCCGCTTTTCTCTCCATTGTATGACCATTCCTGCCAGCCATAGCTCTGAATATGCGTCTTATACTGGATACTTCCAGAATATTCATCACCGGTCAGTTTGATGCGAATCTCCTCTAAACGTTTTGCCTGTCCTTTCGTTCCTGCCATCGTGCCGTCGTGAACCCATCCCTGCCGGTCACCATAGGTCTGTACATGCACAGTGTAAGTAACACCCATCTTGGTCTTAGTTGCTGCCTTCGCAGTTTTTGTAGTGCCAATTCCTGTTACAACCGAAAGCAGCATTGCAACTACAAGAAGCCACGCCTGCATTCGTTTCCATGCTTGTCTTTTCATAATATTCCGCCCCCTTTCACTCGATACAACGTATGCGCACGTCTTATCTCTTTCCGTACTGATCCTCATAATACTTCTGATAGTCACCACTTGTCACATTCTTCATCCAGTCCTCATGCTCGAAGAACCATGCAATTGTCTTCTTGATACCAGTTGCGAAATCGGTCTCTGGATACCAGCCGATCTCCGCCTTGATCTTGTCTGGTGCGATTGCATATCTTCTGTCATGTCCCTTACGATCTTCTACATAAGTAATCAGATCCTTCGATACAAGTGCGCGTCTCGGATCATCTGCCGGAAGCATCTCCTGCAGCGTATCAATGATAATATTGATGATCTCAATATTCTGCTTCTCATTATGTCCGCCGACATTGTATGTCTCAAACAGACGTCCCTGCTCCTGAACCATATCGATTGCCTTTGCGTGATCCTCGACATACAACCAGTCTCTCACATTTTTACCATCGCCGTAAACTGGAAGCTTCTTGCCCTGCAATGCATTGTTGATAATCAGTGGAATCAGCTTCTCCGGGAACTGGTAAGGACCATAGTTGTTACTGCAGTTCGTGATATTTGCTGGGAACTTATAAGTATCCATATACGCCTTTACGAGCATATCTGAGCTTGCCTTGCTTGCAGAATATGGGCTGTGCGGCTGATATGGAGATGTCTCATAAAAGAATGCATTCTCATCATCCGGAAGAGAACCATATACCTCATCTGTCGATACATGCAGGAACTTCTTTCCCTCCTTGAATGTACCATCCGGCAATTCCCAGGCAGCTTTCGCACAGTTCAGCATAACGGCTGTACCAAGGACATTTGTCTGTACAAATACTTCCGGATGCTTGATACTTCTGTCTACATGAGACTCCGCTGCGAAATGTACCACACGGTCAATATCATTCTCTGCGAAAATCTTCGAGATTGCTTCCTTATCACAGATATCCGCTTTCACAAATGTGTAATTCCCGCGATCCTCAATGTCCTTCAGGTTCTCCAGATTTCCTGCATATGTCAGTGCATCGACATTGATAATACGAATCTCATTATCATACTTCTTGAACATGTAGTGAATATAATTGGAACCGATAAATCCGGCACCACCTGTTACTAAATACGTTCTCATTTCTTCTACCTCCTTGAACGCTTCTAAATACTATTGATTCGGTCGTCCGCATATTCCAGCTTCAGTCAATCGAATATGCGTTTGGTTTATGTCTATTATTATACAGGGTGCCCCCGGGGCACAGTCAAGTGTTTTTTTCATTTTTTTGTAAGAAATATTCCCGCATCCTTCGTAATATGAAAACCTCCTGCTGTCTTCCTTTTCATAAACGCCCGGAATTCCCTGTATTTATGCGCAATATACTGATTTTGGTTTCCATGGCACGACAGGACATACGAGATCAGCGGTTCTGCATCGTCGATTTCAATCGCATCTTCATACTGGCGCCACTCCACCTGATCAAATACACTTTGAAGAATCTCCGCTCCATTTTCCTTGCCAAACCGGTCATAGAGATTTTCCGCCGCTAGTACGATCCGGTCGTCAAACTCCATAACTAACTGACTGATTTCCTTCATATGCGCGGAGCCATAGGTGCCCGCAATGAGCGTACCTCCCGGTTTCAGCACGCGTCGGATCTCCCTGCATGCCTGTCCAATATCATCACAGTAAAAAAGTACATGGTTCGCAACGACCAGATCAAAGGTCTCATCTGCAGACGGAATCGCCTCGCAACCGCAGATTGCATAGGAAAACATCGCATCCTCCCTGCCGATTTCCCGCCTTGCGTCGCGCAGCATACCATCCGAAATGTCTGTAACTGTGATTGAACTATCTGCCGGAAGCTTCTCTGCATTTTCCACCCAGAGGTCACCTGCGCCACAGCCAAGCTCCAGAATCTTCTGTCCCGGTTCTACCTGCATCTGTTCGTAGATCCACGGGAACCATCCCTGTTTATTTACCGAATACTGCTTGTGCAGGTTAATTCGCGCCATGATATTCGAAGCGTCCTTGTACTGTTTCTTCAGGATGCTTTCCAGATCTGCCACCTGAATCAGTTCAAACAGCTTCGTCCAGTCTACTTCCCGGTCTGCCTGCAGATCATCGGTTGCCTCCCGGATCGTGCCTGCAACCAGCTGCAGCTGCTCAATGCGGTCTTCCACCAGCTTCTGCTGGATGTTCAGGGAGTTGACGATAAAATGCCTGTCCGCATCATCCACCTGCATCTCTTTGATGTCACTGAGTGAGAATCCAAGATACTTGAGCAGAAGAATCTGCTGGAGCTTCGCCAGGTCCTTCTCTGTGTAGTAACGGGCACCGGAGTCACTGACAAAGGATGGTTTCAGGATATCCTTCTCGTCGTAGTAGCGGACGGTTTTCTTCGTAATATTCGCTTGTTTCATAAACTCGCCTGTCGAGTAATATCCTTCTTTTTTCATAGTGTTTTTCCTTTTGCTTATCAAGAGAATGCGGAGGTAAATATTTTGTTAAATATATCCACGCCATATTTTGAAATATCAGATGTATTGTAACTAAGAAGTTCTAGATGTTCTGATTCACATAATGATATAGGACGCAACCGCCTTACGGGTATCGCCCCCTCACGTTGTTCGGCGGCAGATTGTCGGGCGCATCCTAAATATGAACCTCGTTCATATGCGCCCTCCGCTCGACATCCATGGCTCAGCGGCGGCTTGTTTGAACATCGTGTTCAAACATTGCTGTTTGCCCACAGAACATCAAGTACTTCTAAGTTACAAACATATTTATATTTCAAAATATGGCGCAGATATACATATACAAAATATTTGCCTCTTAATTACAGACTAAACTAAATGAATAATATCTATTCAAATATAGATATTACTTCTCCGTAGTGCTTACTTTGTAAAAAGTCCACCTCACAAAAATTGTAACGTGAATTTTTTGAGGTGGACTTTTTTACAGCTTGGAGTTCGTCCGTAGCGCCACTCGCAAGCCAAAATTATTTACTTAATTCTTCGCGCAGAATACGGTTAACCTCGGATGGATCTGCCTTACCCTGCATCGCCTTCATCGTCTGTCCGACAAGTGCACCGATTGCTTTCTCCTTGCCGCCCTTGAAGTCTGCAACAGACTTCGGATTCTTGTCGATCACATCTAAGATGATGGTACGAAGTGCGCCCTCATCATTGACGGTCTTCAAGCCGTGCTCCTCGACATATGCTTCCGGATCGATATCCTCCGCAAATACCTTCTCAAACACTTCCTTCGCAACCGTACCATTGATGACTTTATCATCAACCATCTTGATGATAGCTGCAAGGTTCTTTGCTGAGAATTTTAAGTCATCGGCATCCATCGAAGCTTCCTTCATCAGACGCATCGTCTCAACCATCAACCAGTTGGACACTTTCTTTGGTGCTGCGCCAAGCGCAATCGCCTCCTCGAAGATATCTGCCAGCTTCTTGGAATTCGTCAGGATGTCTATATCATAATCCGGAATATCATACTCTTCCTTGTAACGGATACGCTTCTCGTCGCGCAGCTCTGGCTGACGGCTGCGGATCTCTTCCATCCATTCATCACTGATAATAACCGGAACCAGATCCGGATCTGGGAAGTAACGGTAATCCTGTGCATCCTCTTTCGAACGCATCGCATAGGAATATTCCTTTGTATCATCCCATCTTCTTGTCTCCTGGATAACCTTCTCACCGGACTCGATCAGATCAATCTGACGCTCCTTCTCGTTCTCGATGGCTCTCGCAATCGCCTTGAAGGAATTCAGGTTCTTCATCTCTGTTCTTGTACCGAACTCTTCTGCGCCGACTTCGCGGACAGACAGGTTGACATCCGCACGCATGGAACCTTCGTTCAGCTTACAATCCGAAGCACCAAGGTACTGGATGATCAGTCTCAATTTCTCAAGGTAAGCAATGACTTCCTCTGCAGAACGCATATCCGGCTCGGATACGATCTCGATCAGAGGCACGCCCGAACGGTTGTAATCAACCAGTGAGCTGTCTGTATACGGATCATGCACCAGCTTACCAGCATCCTCCTCCATGTGGATCTCATGGATACGGACATATTTTTTATTTCCATCAACCTCGATCTCTACCTTACCATTCCGGCAGATTGGATAATAAAGCTGCGAAATCTGGTAGTTCTGCGGGTTATCCGGATAGAAGTAATTCTTACGGTCAAATTTGCAGTTCTGTGTGATCGTACAGTTCGTTGCAAGACCAACAGCGACTGCCTTCTCAACTACCGCCTTATTGAGTACCGGAAGTGAGCCCGGCATACCGGTACAAACCGGACAGGTATGTGTATTCGGTGCGCCGCCAAATGCAGTGGAACATCCACAGAAAATCTTTGTCTTTGTGGCAAGCTCTACGTGAACCTCCAGACCGATGACTGTTTCATATGTTTTACTCATTATGCAAGCCCCCTTTCTGCTTCCACGGTGCCAAGAGCATCCGGACGCTTATAAGTCTTTGTACATTCAAATGCATACGCCGCGCGGATAATTGATTTCTCGTCAAATGTCTGTCCGAGCAGCTGCATGCCAACCGGCATACCATCCTTATCCTGTCCGCATGGAAGGGAAATACCCGGCAGACCGGCAAGGTTTACAGATACTGTGTAAATATCTCCCAGATACATCTTGATCGGATCACTTAAAGATTCTCCCATCTTCAGTGCTGTCGTCGGTGCAACCGGGCCTAAGATCACATCGTATTTTGCAAATGCGTCATCGAACGCTTTCTTGATCAACGCCTTTGTCTTCAGTGCCTTTACATAGTATGCATCATAATAACCGGAACTAAGGACGAAAGAACCAAGCATGATACGACGCTTTACCTCTGCACCAAAGCCCTCGGAACGGGTCTTCTTATACATATTGTGAAGGTCACGGTACTCTGCGGTACGATAACCGTATTTGACACCATCGAAACGCTCTAAGTTCGAAGATGCTTCTGCAGATGCAATGATATAATAAGCAGGAATCGCATATTCTACCATACCAAGGTCGAACTCTTCTACGATTGCACCCTTTTCTTCAAGCTTCTTTGCGGCTGCAAGCACGGCTGTCTTGACATCCTCATCGATACCCTCTGCGAAATAATCTCTTGGAATACCGATCTTCATTCCCTTTACATCATCCACCAGTGCAGATGTGAAATCATCCTCTGCCTGTGCGTAGGAAGTGGAATCCTTGTCATCATGCTTGCAGATGGCTTCAAGGATCGTTGCACAGTCTGTTACATCCTTGGCGAGTGGTCCAATCTGATCGAGCGAGGAACCATACGCGATCAAACCATAACGGGACACTCTTCCGTATGTCGGCTTGATACCGGTCACACCGCAAAATGCGGCTGGCTGACGGATACTTCCACCTGTATCGGAGCCAAGTGCATATGGAACTTCCTCTGCTGCAACGGCTGCTGCAGAGCCACCGGAAGAACCGCCCGGTACTTTGTCTGTATCCCACGGATTTCTTGTCACACCATAATAAGAAGTCTCCGTTGTACTTCCCATAGCGAACTCATCCATGTTTGTCTTTCCGATGATAACCGCACCTGCCTCCTGCAGTTTCTCAACGGCAGTTGCTGTATAAGTCGGAACGAAATTACTCAAAATCTTTGAAGAACAGCTTGTAAGCATGCCATTGATACACATATTATCCTTGATTGCAACCGGAACACCGGCAAGCGGTCCGGTCAGCTCTCCGCTGTCAATCTTTGCCTGAATTGCTTCCGCCTGTGCCAGTGCGCCTGCCTCATCCACAGTCACAAAACAGTTGTAGGTCTCGTCCAGTGCTTTGATTCGCTCCAGACACGCCTTTGTTGCCTCTATGACGGTCACTTCTTTGTCTTTTATTTTCTTGCCGAGTTCAACGGCGGTTAATTTCAATAAATCCTTACTCATTTATACCGCCTCCTTAATCAAATGTCTTTGGCACTTTATAGCAGCCATCTTTTTGTTCTGGTGCGTTTGCCAGAAGATTGTCTCTGTCATCCCCATTTGTCACGACATCCTCACGGAATACGTTGCTGACTGGAAATGCATGGCTCATCGGTTCCAC
Source organism: Lachnospiraceae bacterium UBA5902 (assembly GCA_002431865.1). GTDB lineage: Bacteria > Bacillota > Clostridia > Lachnospirales > Lachnospiraceae > Coprococcus_C. The sequence continues at coordinate 10,535 of DJEI01000004.1, read as the reverse complement.
GGAATCGGTGTCGAGCTCATTTAATTTGCTGACATATTCCAGCATATTCGACATATCCTGCTTTGCTTGCTCTTTTTCCTCTTTGGAAAGTTCAAGCTTCGCCAGAATACCTACATAATCAATTGTTTCATCTGTAATCGTCATATTTTTCCTCCTATAACGCTTGCGAATCTACATATTTATCGTTTGCGAAAATAATCTATGAACATTCTGGTTCTGAGATGTTCTGATTTATTTTCTACGCAGACACGCTCCCGCTCGGTTCAGCACGTAGTGGTACTAAATTCGTGACAATAAATTGTCACTTATTAAGTACCAACGTGCTTCAACGGTCTGCTTAAGAAATAATAAATCAAAACATCTCAATATACTGCTCTTCTATTGATTATTTCCGCAAACATATCATTCGTAATAAGCAAGCAATTCATATGAAATCACAATTGCCTTCTCTTTGCTGAAAAATACTACTGGCGTACCTTGATATGAACTTCACGAAGCTGCTGCTCTGTGACCTCGTTTGGTGCGCCACACATGAGATCCTGTGCGGTTCCACTCATAGGGAATGGGATAACCTCACGGATATTCTCCTCGTTACGAAGCAGCATGATCATACGATCTACGCCCGGAGCCATACCTGCGTGTGGTGGTGCTCCAAACTGGAATGCATTGTAAAGTGCTCCAAACTTCTCCTCCAGAACACTCTTATCATAGCCAGCAATCTCAAATGCCTTCTCCATGATCTGCATATCATGATTACGAACGGCACCGGATGAAAGCTCCACGCCATTACATACGATATCATACTGGTATGCAAGAATCTCAAGTGGATCTTTCTCATTTAATGCCTCTAAGCCGCCCTGTGGCATAGAGAATGGGTTGTGTGTAAATCCAATCTTCTTCTCTTCCACATTGTACTCGAACATCGGGAAGTCGTTGATATAGCAGAAACGATATGCATTCTTCTCAAGCAGTTCAAGACGGTTACCAAGCTCGGTACGAATCTGTCCTGCGAAGAGGGATGCCTGCTTCTCTGTGTCGGCGATGAAGAAAATCGTATCAAGTTCCTTCAAGCCTGCGAGATCTTTCAATTCCTGCTTCATATCATCCGGGATAAACTTGTCGATTGGTCCCTTGTAAGAACCATCTTCCAATACTTCGAGATATCCAAGTCCGCCCATGCCAATGGACTGTGCGAACTTCAGCATCTTCTCATGCTGTCCCTTGGAAAGCTTCTTCTGTACAGCGATTGCCCGAACAGTCTTGCCATGGAATGGTGCAAATGTACATCTCTGGAAGAACTCTGTCACATCGATAATCTCAAGTGGATTCCGAAGATCCGGCTTATCTGTACCATATTTCAACATTGCTTCCTTGTAGCTAATGATTGGGTATGGTGCTTCTGTGACGGTGTATCCCTTCGGAGCGAATTTCTTAAATGCTGCGGTAAGCACTTCCTCGCCAACCTTGAATACGTCTTCCTGTGTTGCAAAGCTCATCTCAAAGTCGAGCTGGTAGAACTCACCTGGTGAACGGTCGGCTCTTGCATCCTCATCTCTAAAGCAAGGTGCGATCTGGAAATATTTATCAAATCCAGACACCATCAAAAGCTGCTTGTACTGCTGTGGTGCCTGTGGAAG
>DJEI01000004.1:351-8869 GCA_002431865.1 Lachnospiraceae bacterium UBA5902 | reverse complement strand
GGAAGTGCATAGAACTTACCCTTGTATCTTCTGGATGGCACGATATAATCACGTGCACCCTCTGGAGAAGATGCGCAAAGGATTGGTGTCTGAATCTCCAGGAATCCCATCTCTGTCATCTTCTGACGCAGGAATGAAATTACGTTGGAACGGAAGATCATGTTATCCTTTACCTTGCGGTTACGAAGATCCAGATAACGATATTTCAGGCGGACATCCTCACGGACCTCCTTGGAGGTTGTCACCTCAAATGGAAGCTGCTTGTACACCTTTCCTAAGATATCTACCTCATGTGCTTCCAGCTCGATTGTTCCGGTTGGAATCTTCGGATTGTATGTTTCCTCGTCACGATGCTGTACCAGTCCTGCTACGGAGATACACTGCTCCTTTGTAATTCCATCGAGCAACGTTGTATCACGCATAACGACCTGCATTACACCATACATGTCGCGTAAATCCACGAAAGATACGCCACCGTGATCACGGATGTTCTCTACCCATCCGGCGAGTCTGATTTCTTTTCCGACAAGGTCTTCTGATACTTGCGCCATTGTCATGTCTCTGTAAATGTTTGCCTGCATTTTCCTATCTCCTTTTTTGTTTTGGTTCGATAATCACAAAAATATGTGCTACTCTCTACTTCATATATATTCTAATATAAATTCATTCCATATAGGATGTATTGAAACTAAGAAGAACTAAATGTTCTAATTTATATTTTCTCATCGAACGCCACCGTCGCCAATTCGCCGTCCATGGCTCACTGGCGACTTGTTTGAACATCGTGTTCAAACATGGCTGATTTACAGATAGAACATTAAGTTCTTCTAAGTTCCAAACATATCTATATTCCATGAATTCATACCAGAATATATATGCTATACACATTGATATATTTTTGTGATTATTATTTACCCATTAAAAAATCCCGAAGTCAAATGTGCTTTGACCTCGGGACGAATGTACATGTGTTACATCCGCGGTACCACCCGCATTGAAACCATCTATATAAATATATCCAAGATGGATTCCTCTCTTCATTCGTAACGTGAATGCTTCGGATAAACCTAGACCTCTTAGGATGTTAATCCACGTAGGCTTCAACTTATCAGCTCCGGTAGTGTTCCACCAGACATGGTGTCATGTTATGGCTCTCAGTCGGTGACCATATTCCCTGTCATGTCCTGTTGTCCGGTAGTCTCCTTCAACGCTTTTTCCCTATAATTGTTTCGATTATAAGCTAATTATCGGCAAATGTAAAGGGATTTATACGATTTTTTTATTCCTTAACCAGATCACAGGTTTCATATTTCAAGATCTTCCGAAGCGCTTCCGGATTCACTTCCACCTGATAACCGATCTTTCCGGCTGAGAACATAATTGTCTCAAAATCACTGGCGGTCTGATGAAATAATGTACGGAACTGCTTCTTCATTCCAAGCGGTGAACATCCGCCGTGAATATATCCGGTTAACGGCAGCAATTCCTTTGACTTGATCATCGCGATGGATTTCTCCCCGGCAGCCTCTGCCGCCTTCTTCAAGTCCAGCTCCTGATTGACCGGTATCACAAACACATAATGCTCACCGGATTTACCGACCGTCACCAGCGTCTTAAATGCCTGATTCGGATTCTGGTGCAGCACCTCTACTACCTCCATGCCGCCGACCGCATCCGTGCCTGCATAGCAATAATGCTTGTATTCAATTTTCGCCTGTTCAAGCAGACGCATCACATTTGTTTTCTCTTCTTTTTTACCCATGTTTTTGCCTCTTTCTCTGATATAATACCCTCATTATAGTCTATATCAAATAAATTTTCTACTCTTCCTGCCACTCTTTTAATGCAGCCGAAAGTTTTCTGTCGATATCCTTTCTGGTTGCTTCACACTCGTTCGGATAGTCCTTAGCTGCCTTGAAGATAAACCGCATCACAAATTTCAGTCCGACCGGCAACGCCTTCCGAAGCATGGATTCCGGCAATACAAAATGCGTGCCATGCTCATATGCAAGTGCTTCGTATTGACAAGTATGCGGGCGTTCTTTCAGTCGCTGATCCATCCGCCGGACATATTTGCCTGCTTCCCAGAAGGAATCGTCATCCGCACCGATCAGGAACAATCTGCCTTTGATATTCTCCACCTTGATCATTTCCTCTTCGGTATGTTCTCTTGCTTTTTCTGAATCGATAAACAGACAGGTAGATCGTTCAATATCCCCGGATCCCTTTGTCTCCTCTTCTATTTTCTGCCAATACACCGGATGTTCATACACAAACGGCATATACGGAAGTGGCTTGCCTCTCCATGAGAGCGTCGACGTTCCCGGAACCGGCCATTCCTTGCATCCATCTTTCTCCCCCCTGCTCAAAGCCCTGCCATACAAAATCGCTGGCAGTCAGTCCAAATGTCAGTGTAATATCCGGGAAATAGGATGCAGCAACAAGCGAATCCATACCTGCGGTACTCATTCCCATAATGCCGATCCTGCGGTTTCCATTATCCTTCAACCACTGGATTGCCGCCTCAATTCTCTCCAATGGGTTATTGACATGACTGTAATTTTTCTTTCCCGGTGATATGCAAAGTGCATTGACACCGTTTTTATGTAACCATTTCGCGCCGCATTTTGCCATATAGTCATTCGGATCATCACCAAACAATCCAATCATGGCACAGTCTGCGCCCTTTGGATTTGCATAATACGTTCCATAGAACCCATCTTTTTCAATTTCAAAGAATTGTTTTTTCATTTTTTCTCTCCAATTTTTGAATCATACTTTTACTATGTTATCAAAGCTAATACATATCAAAGCAAGCGTTAGTGTTAGCTTTAACTAACCTAGTTTTATCACGGATCTATGGATTTGTCTACGTAATATTTCAAAAATTAAATCTTTTTATAATTTCATATAAAAAACAGGCTTTTCCAACACGTTCACGTCAGTAAAGCCTGTTTTTATTCAGTCTATATAAGATTCTTCAAGTTTACTTGTAATGCTTCTTTCCTCTTACGATCATTCCTGCACAACCCGACAGTGATGCCATAAGAAGGACTGCCCAGAGTGTCAGATTCATAGGATCTCCTGTCTGTGTCGCTGTCACATTCTGGTTGTCATTTTTCGCATCTGTAACATTCGTCTTTGCATTGTCACTGGAATTATTACTATTATTGTCAACCGTTTCTTTTGGACTTTCTACCGTTGTATTTTTAACAACTGTGAAGTTCGTGCTCGCTGAACCATCTGACCAGACAATTTCAAATGCATGACTTCCCACCGACAATGTCTTGAGGTAATCTGCATTCAATGTGATAATTGTTGAGCCTTCGGTAACAGTATAATTCTTCGTATCAATAATTACACCATCTACCTTCACACTTTGGAATTTTGAAATTTCGCCATCGCCCTTGATGACAAGACTTCCATCTGTATTCTGTGTCCATGCGCTGTTTGCACCTTCAACAATCTTGTATTGCGCTGGGACTGGTGTTGGATCTGGTGTCGGTTCCGGTGTTGGTTCTGGCGTTGGTGTTGGTTCTGGTGTCGTATTTTCTGTAACCGTCAACGTAACGATTTCTGTTGTCACAGAACCTCCAGCATTACTGATCACACACTGATATTTGAATCCATTGCAATCCTTATCAACCGTAGAAGAAACATAGCTTGCACCAGTTGCTCCCGTAATATCAACAAATCCGTTTCCATCATTTCGGTCAATCTGCCACTGATAGGTTATACCCTCGCCACTTGCTGTCACCGCAAATGTTGCCTGCTCTCCAACCTTCACTGATACACTTTGCGGCTGGGAAGTAATCGTTGGTTTCTCGACAGAAGGCGGAACAATAATCTCCTGTGCCTTGAAAGAAACCTCTATCGTATGAGTTGCGGTTACATTTTCAAATGTATAGCTTGTAACACTGCCTATCTCTGTGCCGTCCACTTTCAAGGAATCTATATCATAGCCTTCATTTGCAACAATCGTAAATGTCTGATTGTTTCCTTCCTCAACCTCTACTTCGCCGCTCGGTGAAATGCTTCCATTTTCACCAGCTGATGCTGTGATCGTGTATTTATTCGCAGGTACCGGTGGTATTACCATCTCTGTCACTGTCAGAGTTGCCACCTCTGTAGTCACAGAACCTCCTGCATTACTGATCACACACTGATACTTGAATCCGTTACAATCCTTATCAACTGCCCCCGTCATGTAACTTGTGCTGGTTGCTCCATCTATATCCACAAAACCATTTCCGTCATTCCGGTCGATCTGCCACTGATAGGTTATACCCTCGCCACTTGCTATTACCGCAAATGTCGCCTGTTCTCCAACCTCCACAGATACACTTTGCGGCTGGGAAGTAATCGTTGGTTTCTCGACAGATGGCGGAACAATAATCTCCTGTGCTTTAAAAGTGACCTCTATCGTATGAGCTGCGGTTACATTTTCAAATGTATAGCTTGTAACACTGTCTATCTCTGCGCCGTCCACTTTCAATGACTCTATCTCATAGCCTTCATTTGCAACAATCGTAAATGTCTGACGGTTTCCTTCCTCGACCTCTACTTCGCCACTTGGAGAAATGCTTCCATTTTCCCCGGCTGATGCTGTGATCGTGTATTTCTTTATAGTTTCCGTCACCGTCAACACGGCTGTCCATGTTGTTATAGATTTTCGAGAATTACTGATTTTACACCTATACTTAAATCCATTGCATGTCCCATCTGTCACTCCCGTCGTATAGCTTGCCTCAGTTGCTCCGTCAATATCCACGAAACCTTTTCGATCATTTCTATCGATCTGCCACTGATAAGATAAATCTGTACCGGTTGCTTCCACAGTAAACGTCGCTGTCTCTCCCGCTTTTACAGATACATCCTGTGGATGGTTCACGATTTCTGGAACTTGCACATACATCAGAGCCACAGCATTTCCGAGTTTCACAATTGAACAGCTGGAACTATCTGAACTAAAATACGCGGGATTACACCCCTCATTTGTCATGACTGCCGGCTCTGTCCTTGGAAATCTCTCATACGCCACTTCAATTCCAATCATAGAACCTTCCGTAAGTCCATCTGCTTCGATGATATGATCACTCATCTGATAGTAATTTGCTTCACTGCCTCCCTGGGCTGTATTGCCAGTAATCGTTACTTTTCCTTCTAATTTTACCGGATTGGCACTGTTAACACAGATTCCTGCGCCAAATGACGAACCTGCCGTATTCCCGGTGATACTACCGCCTTTCATCTCAAAGTGTGTACCACTGTGATATACACCTCCACCGATACTCTGTGAAGCCCGGTTTCCTGTAATTGAAGCATTCTCTTCTATGCCAAAATATCCTTCGCAGGTAAATACTCCACCGCCACAAGACCACGTTGCAGTATTTCCATTGATCGTACTTTCATCGTGCATCGTAAATCGTGCAGTTCCTGAGCTTCCACCATTCCAAACACCACCACCGGTTCTTGCTTCGTTATCCTTGATGGCAGAATTCCCATACATATCCACATAGTAATAATTGTATACGCCGCCACCATCTTCTGCAGTATTATTACTGATAACCGCACTTCCCGCCATCTTAAATGTTGAGTTGCTGTCATTATATACACCACCACCACAGCCTGTATAATCATTCTTCTTTGTAGCTTCATTATTTGTAATGCTTCCGCCTAACATAGAGAATGTCGCATAATAGTTCCATACGCCACCGCCATTTTCACCTGACGCTGTGTTTCCAGTGATACAGCCATTATAGAGAACAAGCGTACCATTATTCTTAATACCTCTTCCTGTCTCACCAGTGTTGTGTGTGATCTTACCCGCTTCGCTTCCGCTATGGCAATCAGTAATCGTAAGTTCCTTATTGTTCGTAATAACTGTCTTTTCATTTGCGCCGGTTATAGTATAACCGTTCAGACACAGGAATACGCCATCCGCAACATTCATTTCCCATGTATCTGTAAGTACGATATTGTCTTTCAGATAATAATAGCCTGCATTTTTGATTTCATCCAAACTGCTTATGCCTGTCCACGATTGCTCTGTGTGAGAATGGGACTCCCCACCCTCCTCTGCGGTTTCCCTGCCACAGATACAATGTGTATGTTCCGGTTCGGCAGGTGCCTGTGCTTCTGTTTTCGGGAATGTATATGTAACTGTCAATGTTCCATCGTCATTCTTTGTAACCTTTGCTTTTTTACCATTGATAATTGCTGTTGCAGAATCCGCAAAGCTGTAATGCTTCTTTGCTTCAAGTGTAACACTTGCTGTATAGCTTGTATCATATCCTACGGTTTCATCATCTGGTGTCCATGTGACAGCCGGTTTCGTTGTGCTTACGCCAGCCGTACTACATATAGCCGAAGTATCTAACACCGTTCCGGCTTCTGGTGCATCAATCCCCCGGACAGCCACGCTGTCAATTTCCGAATCCAGATTTGCTTGTGTCTCTGTCGCTTCAACCGCGTAAGTTATCTCATAGAAATAACCTGTTGTTTCCAGCCAGATTTTACATTCACTTAAATCAAGATCTCCTGCATCAACATCATGCGCTGCCAATGCTGACTTGATATCTGCACTGTCTATATACTCTGTTCCTGTAATTTCTTTGCTATAACTCCACGGATTTGTAGATCCGCCTCCCTGTATAACAAGTGATACATAATTATAATTGTCGTCATATGTATCATCATAATACATGTCTCCGTATCCCCAGCCATACATGTAATCGTCATTCAGTCTTCCTCTTACTGCTTTTATCACACCCTCGTCTGGATTGTATTCTATGGTACCAATATCCATACCTTTTGCTTTTCCATCCAGTCTCAGTGTCATCGCATCATAATTTTTTATACTCCATGCCGCGGTATAACTCGTTGGAGATACAATCGCAGACGATGCAAAAAGAACATTTGTTAAATCCAAATTCGCTGCCGGACGGACAAAACCATAAGAATTGGATTGATTCCATCCCACATTTGAGCCAAGACCTGCAACGTCCACAGCCTCAGCCTTTGAAAACTTTTCCGAGCTGCTGCCAGACCGTAACCAGAAGTTCCCATAATATGTGCTGCGTACATGATTCCAATATGGATCGGCTGCCAGCACAATATCGCTGTTACTTCCTGCGTACAGTACGGATTCTCCATTTTTACCTTCCAATGCATATAATTCATCCGAAGTGGTATATTCTTTATCGTTCTTTATATCCTTTGTCGTTATCGTTGTCTTCTGTAATAACGCCTTCTCTCCATCCGAAAAATATGTTCTGTCATCACTGCTGCTTCTTTTGGCAACTACTTCCTGCAAGGTCGTGCGCAATTCACTGGCTCCGTAATGACTGGCATATACAGTCTTTGGATTTCCATCGGCGTAAGTTCCATTACTGCTCTGATAAGCTCTGTCCTTTTGGTCATTGTTATACCTTGCATTCCACACAATCGGCTGTTCGGCAAAGATAACGGTATTATTCTGCCCCCCGTTTACGCCCTTGTCTGCGCCTAAAACATACCATACCTGCGACTGAAGGTTGTCAAAGGTACTACTCTGCTTAAAATAGCCAAACAGCAACTTGCCAATATTTTTTGGTTTTCCATTTTCATCCGGTGCAAATGTGTCATCCATCAGCTGTTCTTTTGTCGCATAATATGCCAAAACCGGTTCGCTTCCATCTGCACTTGCCGCCCGCGCACGCAATGTGCTTCCCGGCACGATGCCTGCCACCATTCCAAACGCCAGGACGCCGGAAAGCAGCACTGCAATTCCTTTTTTCACCCTATTTCGTGTTCTCATATGCATTCTCCTTGTAAATATTTAAACAATTTGCTAGAATCATTATAAATCGTACCTCAAGGTACGAGTCAAGCAACGCAGATTGTTATTTTTTTCACTAAACGAGGGGAAATATGAAAAAGCACGATGAAAGTTTATTTAAAATCGGAGAGATTGCAAAGATTCTTGGAGTAACAAGAAAAACTATTTTAGTCTACGAAGAAATGGGATTATTGACACCTGCTGTGAAGGATGAAAACAGCGGATACCGCTATTATACAGCAGATAATATGACGCAGATCCGCTCCATCCGTTCATTGCAGACCTTGGGACTTTCCCTTGCTGAAATCAAAGAATATTATTATGATACGGCAAACCTTGATCATCATCTGGCACGTTTGATGGATCTGCGTGCCAATCTGGATCGCAATATCCATTTGCTTCAGGTGCGAGCCGCCAAACCGGGGGATCTCAGCATCCATCGCGTACGTCTCCCTAAGCAGGTCTGTTTCTGCCGCAGATATCAATGTGAAGACGCAAAAGATGCAGCGATCAAACTGCGTGATACATACATTGCTGCTGCCAGAACCGGGAAGATGTCCATGACCTCCCGCATGTTCACAGTGCGCATGGCTGAAACCGACAAAAGCCTTGATCTGATGTGCTGTATTCCTGTCGACGAAACTTTCACAGGAGAAGATCGAACAGAGTTTACAGATACCGATGCCCTATGCATCTACT
>DJEI01000004.1:0-326 GCA_002431865.1 Lachnospiraceae bacterium UBA5902 | reverse complement strand
TCGTGGTGCATACGAAGGAATCGGAACTGCAATTGCCGCCTTAAAAAAACATATACAAACAAACCAGATCCAGACAACCGGGTCCTTCCGCAGCATCTATCTGGAAGGACCTCCAAACCGCGGTGACAACGCCTCGGACTATATCACGCAGATCGCTGTGCCTGTTCTATCAAATTCTGTTACTAATTCTCCGGTTTGAGTGGTCCGTAATAATATGAGGATGTTGCACCACCATCAATCAGGAAAGTCGAGCCTGTGATAAATGCGCCCTTGTCACTCATCAGAAGCTCTGCGACATTTGCCACTTCATCTGCAGTTCCCGGTCT
>DJEI01000042.1 GCA_002431865.1 Lachnospiraceae bacterium UBA5902 | reverse complement strand
AAACAACAACATAATACTTCCTTTTGTTTTTTTCATTTCAAGCCTCTTATTCTGCATCAATTGGATCTTTCTTTTTCTCAACTACCTTGATTACCTGCAACACAACATACAGTAAAATCAGACCGATTACCAGCGGAATCGCAGGACTCTTCATCACACCTGGAAGTCCCTTGCTATTACCAAAGAATCCGGCAATAATATAAGTGACAAACGATACAAGTGCAACTGTAATCGCATATGGAAGCTGTGTGCTTACATGATTAATATGATTACACTGTGCACCTGCAGATGCCATAATTGTCGTATCTGAAATTGGTGAGCAGTGATCACCACAAACCGCACCTGCCATACATGCAGAGATGGAAATAATCATCATTGTCGGGTTTGTTCCCTCGAATGCATTTACTACGATCGGGATCAGCATACCAAAAGTTCCCCATGAGGTTCCGGTTGCAAACGCAAGGAAGCATGCTATGATAAACACAAGTGCCGGCAGGAAGCTAAGCAATGCATCCGGTGTACTCTTCACAAGTGCTGCCACAAATTCTTTTGCGCCAAGGCTGTCTGTCATCGCCTTCAATGTCCATGCAAATGTCAGAATCAAAATCGCAGGGACCATCGCTTTAAATCCTTCCGGAATACAAGACATGGATTCGCTGAATTTTAATACGCGGCGGAACATATAATAGATAATCGTAATCACAAGCGCAAAGAAGCTACCGTACATCAAACCAACCGATGCATCACTGCCCGAAAACGCTTCTACAAATCCAACGCCGGAAAAGAATCCACCACTGTAGATCATACCGATGACACAGGCTGTAATCAGAACGATCATCGGAAATACAAGATCGATCACTTTTCCCTTTGTCTCAACAACTTCATTTTCCGCGTTTGCATATGGGCGGTCCGGTGTCGTGTAGATATCGCCCTTCAAAGCATTCTTTTCATGTGTCCGCATCGGGCCATAATCAATCTTTCTGACGATCAAAACAATCATAAATAAGATTGTAAAAAGTGCATAATAGTTATACGGAATCGCACGGATAAAGATGGAGAAGCCATCCTCTCCCTCTACAAATCCGGCTACCGCTGCTGCCCAGGATGAAATCGGGGCAATGATACAGACCGGAGCTGCTGTCGCATCAATGATATATGCAAGTTTTGCTCGTGATACCTGATGTTTGTCTGTCACGGGACGCATCACGCTTCCGACAGTCAGGCAGTTAAAATAGTCATCAATAAAAATCAAAACACCAAGCACGACCGACGCTAGCTGTGCACCAATCCGCGTCTTGATATGTGCGCTCGCCCATCGTCCAAACGCTGCCGAACCACCGGCTTTGTTCATCATGCAGACCATAACACCGAGTATTACAAGAAATACCAGAATACCCATATTATATGAATCGGTCAGCACACCGACGATTCCGTCTTTGAATACATGGTTTACGGTTGCTTCGAATTTGAAATCCGACCAGAACAGTCCACCGATCACAATTCCTAAAAACAGTGAACTGTAAACCTCCTTTGTAATGAGTGCCAGCACGATTGCCACGACCGGCGGGATCAATGCCCAGAATGTTGCGTACATCTGCGGCACGTAATTTGCGATTTCTTCCATCTTCTTTCCTCCTTCTCTCCTCGTTTCCCTTCTTATTGGTTGCCACCCACGTTCCGTCGGCGACATGTCATCGAATGCATCTTACAGCATGGATGCACGAAGCTCTTCCCCTGTCTTATTCACAAGGTAAGCTGGTGCAATATCAAATACGGTCTTGCAGCCGCTTACACCCTCATTTGCAAGTCTGTGTGCAGCTCTCGCATAAGCGATCAGTACACTGGATGTAAACTCAGGGTTTGAATCAAGCTTCAGGCTATACTCGATGATATGCTTGTTCTCCTTATTCCAGCCAGTCACACCGCTACGGAGTACAAATCCACCATGTGGAATACCGCTGTGGTTTGCCTTCAGCTCTTCTTCCGAAATGAAGTGAACCGTTGTATCGTAATCTGCAAAATAGTTCGGCATTGTCTTGATCTCTTCCTCAACCTTTGCCGCGTCCGCACCCTCATCAAGCACTACGAAACACTCTCTTGTATGCTTCTGTCTCGTTGTAAGCTCCGGATTTTTTCCATTACGAACCACCTCAAGTGCAGACTCTGCCGGAATTGTATACTGCTTGGCATCCTTGACGCCTGCGATACGACGAATGGCATCGGAATGTCCCTGGCTGACGCCCTTGCCCCAGAATGTATAATCACTTCCCTCTGGAAGCAATGCATTTCCGTACAGACGGTTGAGTGAGAACATACCTGGGTCCCATCCAACAGAGATAATTCCGATATGTCCGCTTGCCTTTGCGCTTGCGTCTACATTTGCGAAATGCTCTGGGATTCTTGCGTGTGTATCAAAGCTGTCGATCACATTGAAATATTTTGCACATTCTGGTGTCTGCTCTGGAAGGTCAATTGCGCTTCCGCCACACAGAATCATAACGTCGATTTTATCTTTCCAGTCTGCCATTTCCTTTACGTTGCACACCTTGGCTGTCTGGTTCTTGATTGTCAGATCTTCTGGATTTCTTCTTGTAAATACGGCAACGAGTTCCATGTCGTCGTTCTGGTTGATGGCTGCTTCTACGCCGCGGCCAAGGTTGCCGTATCCGTAAATTCCGATTCTTGTCATTTTGCTTTCCTCCTTATTCTATCTTCCTGCATGAGAACTTCTACACTTTCTCCGAGTTGTTCTGCATTTTCATTCTACGCAGACGCGCTCTCGCTCACTTCCGCACATAGCAGACACTAAACTCACTACGTTCGTTAAGTGCTGATGTGCTCCAATGGTCTGCTTTAGAATTGAAAATGCAGAACAACTCGAATCTACATATAACCTCTCATGCCCGAAGGTTGAATCAATATATAAATTTACAATCGTTACCACTTTAGCACATTTGATTGCTTTTCACAACAAAATTCCGCCATATCGTGCCTTTTTGTATGTTTTTCTGTGTTATTCTTTGTTTTGTTGTTCGGTTGATGCAGTGGTGCTTGTTGTGGAGTTCGTTGATCTCCTTCCGTACACGTAGCCGTAGAAATCGGTGTTGATGACTTCATCGGACATGTACAGTTTTGTTTCAACTTCCTCGATTTTATCGTCAATGTAGGATTGTGGGACTGTTTTTTCATCCACGTAATAGGTCACTTCTCCGGTTTTCGTATTGTAACCGATCTTGTCTGTCTTGAAACTATGGTCGGCAAAGATAACAAGCTCTTCTGAACCGGACAGGATATCGTGTCCTGCGAGGATTCTGGAATCATATGTTACGCCAAGTAAATTCAGGACAGTCGGAAGAACATCCACACTCGCGCAGAGCTTCTTGACCTTGACTGGTTCTTCCATAGATGCAGACCAGATTCCAAGGCAGGAATGATGTTTTTCAAATGCATCATCGGATACATTCTTGCCTGCAAGTGCATCGTAGCTGCTGTCTGTCAGTCCATATGGGTAATGATCCGGTGTCACGATGAACACCGTCTTGTCCAGCTTTCCTGCCTCATCCAGCTTGTCGATCAGATCCTCTAACGCTTTATCAAGCTCCATCTGTGCCGCGATATAAGCAACTGCTTCTTCCGGCAGATTCATTCCTTCTGTGCGTTTTTCCGCTTCCTCGCGGTTCTTCAGGCACATGGCATTGTAGTCATAATCATATGGAAGATGCCCGCTGAATGTCATAAAGTACATCAGGAATGGCTCCTCGTCGATAAACTCCTTATACACTGCCTCGATCGTATCATAATCTGAGTACGTCACGTAACTTGGGATATCCAGACCATAATCAATTGCCTTGAAATCATATCCCATATTTGCATGTGTCTCGCTTCGGTTATAATAATAGAAATCAAAATCATGATATGCCTTGCTTGTGTAACCCTTCGCATTCAATGCATTGCCGAGTGCATACGGCTGATAAGTATCTGCCGACTTATAAAAGCTCCATTCCGAGGAACAAGGATATTGCCCCAGGCAGTCCACAAATTCTCCGTCGATTGTGCTGTGATACCAGATCGGGTTATAGTAATTCTCAAATACGAAACCGTCATTCATGATCTTGTAAAGTGTCGGTGTACAGTTCTCGTAAATACCATATTTGCACAGACTCTCCGCAGTAATGCAGACGACATTATCCCCTTCGAACATGCCCGTATATTCATTCTGCATGGTCGGCGTCTGCTGCGCGCAATAAGCGGACAGATTCTTCAACTGCTCATCCCCGGTTGCCTGATATAGCTTCTTAAAATCAACTGCCGGATCAACCTGTTCCACATACACCGGTGCCGTATCCGTATCGGTTGCCACTGCTTCCATTGCATCACTCATGGTTGCCGTAACATCGTCATCTATCTGCATATCTGTATCATCCAACGTAAATGTCACGTCCTTCTTTCCACCTGTGATCATCGTCTGCGCATCCCGCACGGTCGTCACACACACGCCAAGCTTGTTCATCGAAAGCTCCAGTACATACTGATTGTGGAACAACTGATATGGCGAATACATCGCACGTCCCTGCACATTCAGAAGAAGGATGGAAACGACGCACAGGCAAACCGCACTTGCCACACTTACAAGCCGCATTTTCATCTTCGGCTTGTCAAACCTTATCAGAAATACACGTAGCAAAATCAACGCGATCACCGGCAGTAAAAACAGCAAAATCCATCCAATATTCTGGCGGATCTTCTCAAACATCACAACCTTGAAATCCATTGCATTTCCGGCACCGCCGACAGACACCAGACTCAGGAATGTCCCAAATATCCGGAAATAAATGAGCTGCACGATATCATATACGCAGAATACCGTAAGACCGACATACGAGATGATCTCATTTCCGATGCGCGGCAGCCATACAGTCAGCGCCGTTAAGAAAAGCCCCAATGTGGCACCGAATAAAACCAGATAGATGCTCGTGCTTTCGAGTTTATGGTAAATCGCCAGATGAAACAGCACTTCCAGATAGATACCTGCACCCGCAAAAAACGGGATGCGCCAATACGAAAATGCATGCTTTTCCTTCTTTAATTTTATTACTTGAATCTGATCTTTCATCGCAATCCTCCAAATCTCTTACGTGTTCCATCATGCGCACGCATTTTATTATATATGATTTTTCCTTGTTTTTCACTATCTTTTATTTTATAATTTAATGTCAGTGTTTACGAAAAATAAGGAGGTAACCTATGGCTGAAGCATATTCAAATTTTGCTGCTGTCTACGATGCGCTCATGGACAATATTCCCTATGACGCATGGGCGGACTATCTGCACAGCCTGCTTGTGGAATATGATATTTCAAATGGCATTCTGGCAGAGCTTGGCTGTGGAACCGGAAATATAACCGAGCGTATGGCAGATTTCGGATACGACATGATCGGTATCGACAACTCCCCTGCCATGCTGGATATTGCAAACGAAAAGCGGGAACAGAATCATTCTTCGTCGCTCTACCTGTGTCAGGATATGCGTGAGTTCGAGTTATATGGAACCGTTGCAGCCATTGTAAGTCTCTGCGACAGCGTCAATTATATTACCGAACCAGACGAGCTTACGCATGTATTCTCGCTCGTCAATAACTACCTTGATCCAGACGGACTTTTCATCTTCGACTTCCATACCGAGCATTATTACCGGGATGTCGTAGCCGAAGCGACGATTGCTGAGGATCGGGATGATATCAGCTTTATCTGGGATAACTACTATGATGAAGAGGAAGCGATCAACGAGCTTGCGTTAAGCCTGTTCGTAAAAGAGCCTTTGGAATCCGATGCCGGCTATAACCTGTTCCGCAAATATGAAGAATTACATGTGCAAAAAGGATACACACTAAAGCAGATGAAACAGATCGTGGCTGATTCCGGTCTTACCCTGCTTGCCGCCTATGATGCATTTACACATGAGCCGGCGGACGAGAACTGCGAGCGGATCTATATAATTGCACAAGAAACACGAAATGCAAATTCCAAGAAACAATATTTGGAGTAGTTTATATATTTTACATTTGTTTTATTAGGAGGTTAAACTTATGGCAGATACAATGATTCGTGGTATGGCAGCGAACAAGCAGGTTCGTTTCTTCGCCTGCAACTCCACTGATACCGTAGAAAAAGCAAGAATTACACATCACACAAGCCCAGTTGTTACAAACGCACTCGGCAGACTGCTGACCGGCGGCTTGCTGATGGGCGCAATGTGCAAAAATGATACCGACAAATTAACACTCCGTATCCAGTGTCAGGGACCGATCTCCGGTATGCTTGTCACTGCCGATGCAAATGGACATGTCAAGGGCTACGTCAGCGAGCCAGAGGTTATGCTTCCGGCAAACGATGTTGCAAAGGCTGTGGATCTCGGTGTCTTAAGCGTCATCAAGGATATCGGTCTGAAGGAGCCATATGTCGGTGACACGCATCTGGTAAGCGGTGAAATCGCAGAGGATCTGACCTACTATTTTGCAACGAGTGATCAGATTCCAAGTTCTGTTGCTTTGGGCGTGTTGTTCAACGATGATACATCCGTGGCAAATGCCGGTGGTTTTATCATCCAGTTGATGCCATTTGCAGAGGGCGCATTGATTGACGATCTGGAAAAACGTCTGAAAGGATTTTCTTTCACCACACTGCTCAAGCAGGGCATGTCTGTCGAAGCTATCGTGCGGAAATTATTTGAAGGCTATGATGTGGAACTGACGGATTCCATGCCATGTGCCTATGTCTGCGATTGCAGCAAGGAGCGTGTCGAGCAGGCGGTTATCAGCCTTGGCAGAAAAGAACTTGGTTCTATGATTGCTGACAACAAACCGATTGAGGTTGTGTGCGACTTCTGCCACACGAAATATACATTCTCACCGGATGAGCTGTTAAATATTCTGAAGAATAAATAATCAGATTATCCGAAACAGTTTTATCATACACATGAATAAAACAGGGGATACAAACCACGATATACAATAATACAAGGAACACCAGCACAAGGAGGTTGATGATATGGAACGAATCGATTTACATGTACATTCCAACGCGTCCGACGGTTCTCTGACACCGACGGAGGTTGCCGACGAAGCGATGCGGATGGGTCTTTCTGCGATTGCCCTGACCGATCACGACACCGTCGATGGCGTGGCAGAAATCTTGGACTATACAAAGGACAAACCTTTGGAGGTTGTGCCTGGCATCGAACTGTCCTGCTACTATAACAACCGTGAGATTCATATTCTCGGCTTCTATATGGACTATGAAAACCCGGAGCTTCAAAAAGAGCTTACTGTATTAAAGGAAGCGCGTGAGGAAAGAAACGAGAAAATGGTAGCGATGATGCAGGCAGACGGACTTCCTGTTACGATGAAGAAGCTGCTTCATGGCAACCCGGACAGCGTTATCACGCGGGCACATTTCGCAAGAGTTCTGGTCGAGGAAGGTGTCTGCAAAGACAAGGATACGGCGTTCCGCAAATACATCGGCATCGGCTGCAAATATTATCTGCCAAAACCGCAAGTTACCTGTGAAACTGCCATGCGCATCTTAACGACCTATGGCAAAGCGGCATTTCTGGCACACCCGCTGCTCTATCACCTTGGCTATGCGCAGATTGATGAATTGCTGGCATACTTAAAAACACTTGGATTAAAAGGACTTGAGGCATTCCACTCTTCCAACAACCGGTTTGAGAGTGAGAAGCTCCGCTCCTTAGCCGCCAAACATGAACTGGCGATTTCCGGTGGTTCGGATTTCCACGGGGTTGTAAAGCCGAATATCCAGATGGGAATCGGACGGGGAAATATGAATATTCCAAAAGAACTATTGGATATAATTAAAACTTTATAAATGTTTCTCCGCGAATAATATATACCATATAGAAAAATAGCACAGAATGATTAAACACAGACGCGCTCAGGGAACATCACATCGCTACGCTCTGTGATAGATCGTCGACATCCATGGAACGAAGTTCCATGGATGTCTCCTCGTTCACTTCCACACGCAGTGGTACTAAATTTGCAAATTATAATAATTGGTTATTTAACAATTATTAATCTGCTCATTAAGTACCAACGTGTTCCAATGGTCTGTTTATTAATACATTCTGTGCTATTTTCTATAATACACGATTTCCCGTGAAGATGAATATCTGTTTTACAGTCTTTCACATAATGTCTTTGCAGAGTTTCTTATTGTTATTCTTTATTTCTCCGTCAGTCAAAGATTCCTTACCTTGTGTTAAGAAAGAATTTATTTTACAGTTTCATGATTCCAAATGTCTGCAGCAAAAGCAGGATCAGGAAAATCGGGGCGATTACCTTTACCATAGCGGTATAAAGACGCTTTCTACCCATCTTACAGCCGCTCTTTTCTACTTCGTCGATCACGGTCTTCGGTTTGATGACCCATCCTACCAGAATACATGTTGCAAGTGCTACGATCGGCATCAACAGGCTGTTACTGATGTAATCCATGATATCCAGAATCTGCGCAGTTGAGCCATTTGGAAGCTTAAACTCGAAGTACAGCCTGTTATATCCAAGGCATACAATGATACCAACAACCAGAGCAAAGATACCTTCAATTGTACCTGCTTTTGCCCTGCTTGCGTGGAATGCATCCATGATACACGATACAACTGCTTCCATGATCGATACTGCACTTGTTAATGCAGCGAACAACACCATCGCGAAGAAGATTGTTCCGATTACATTTCCGGCAGGTCCCATGGCTGCAAATACCTTCGGCAGCGATACAAACATCAGACTCGGACCGGAACCCATTCCCTCTGTTCCCATGAATGCATATACCGCAGGAATGATCATCGCACCTGCAAGAAATGCAACAACCGTATCAAAAATCTCGATCTGGTTGATTGACTTATTCAGATTCGCATCATCCTTTACATACGAACCATATGTAATCATGATACCCATTGCAACAGACAAACTGAAGAACAACTGACCAAGTGCATCGATCAGAACCGTAAATAATTTTCCAATCGTCAGTCCTTCGAGATTCGGAACCACATACACTTTAAATCCCTGCAAGCCTGTTACAACTTCGCCTGCATCATTTGTATTTTTCAGTGTCAATGAGAAAATTGCAATTCCAAAAATCATAACAAGCAGGATCGGCATAATAATCTTCGATGTAGATTCTATTCCTTTGTTGACGCCGCGGAATACAATAAATGCAGATATTGCAAGAAAGATCACAAATGTGATGATTGGTTCCCATTGCGATGTGATAAATCCGGTAAAAAAGCCATCCTGAGCTGCTTCGTTTCCATGTCCTGTCAAAAATACAAGGAAATACTTCACTACCCAGCCACCGATTGTACAGTAATACGGCATGATGATAACCGGGATAATACTTGCAATGACACCTAAAAAGCCCCATTTCTCACGCAATTTATTATATGCTGTGAGCGGACTCTGCTTCGTCTTTCGGCCGATTGCAATCTCCGTAGTCAGCAGCGTGTAACCGAATGTCAATGCCAGAATGATGTAGACGACCAAGAATAATCCGCCTCCATCCTTGGCTGCCAGATACGGAAACCGCCAGATATTTCCAAGACCAACCGCGCTGCCTGCCGCCGCAAGTACAAATCCGATTGATCCACCAAACGAGTGTCTCTTCTTCTCTTCCATCCTTTTTCCCTCTCTTTTTCTTTCCCAATCCACAATACATACATATTCCGAAGAATCCTGTATCATGCATCTTGTCCGTTGTGTGCTGTTCATTTCCATTTACATTCCTTACAAACAGCAGACAGAAGTTATTTTATCATAGATTCATTTTGAAATCTACATAATTTTGATAAGAATAACAAAAATGGGCAGATATATATGTAATATATATCTGCCCGTTCTTATGATTGCCATGATCTTCGAATCTATTTTACTTGATTGGCTTCATGAATTGTTCCTTTTTCGTAATCAACCGCATTCTGCAGGGTTGTCTGGCTGATTGCCGCAAGTGCCTCCCTCGTCAGGAATCCCTGATGGGACGTAATGATAACATTCGGGAATGACAGCAATCTGGCTGTGATGGAATGCTGCAACAGCTCGTCCTCCCGGTTCTCAAATACATTGTCGCCCTCTTCTTCGTATACATCCAGACCAACGCCGAAGAATTTTCCCTGACGGATACCCTGAATCAATTCTTCTGAATCGACCAACGCACCACGGGATGTATTGACTAAGATCACATCGTCCTTCATCTGCGCAATTGTATCCTTGTTAATCATATGATAGGTCTCGTCTGTAAGCGGGCAATGCAGGGAAATCAGGTCGCTCTGTTTCAGCACATCTTCGAGCGACATATATTCCACAAAGTCCAGATCTTTATTCGGGTACATATCATAGGCAATCACGTGCATACCGAATCCACGGCATATCCGGCACATTGACGCACCAATCTTTCCGGTTCCGATGATGCCTGCGGTCTTTCCATAGAAATTCACACCGGTCAGTCCAACTAAACTGAAATTATTTTCCCGCACTCTAATGTAGCTTTTATGCACGTGACGGTTGACCGCTAACGCCAATGTAATTGCAAGCTCGGCAACAGCTTCCGGAGAATAGCCTGGCACGCGAAGCACTGTAATGCCAAGTTCATTTGCCTTTTTTAAATCTATGTTATTAAATCCCGCGCAGCGAAGCAGCACCAATTTAATGTTTATTGCTGCAAGCTTCTCCAGTACGGGCGCACTCAAATCCGAATTTACAAATGCGCAGATTGCATCGCAGCCTTGTGCAAGGGATACAGTTTTCGGGGAAATATCAACTTCGTGGTAGATGATCTCGGTGTCCGGGAAATGGGCGAGTTCTTTTTCGAAGGATTCCACGTCGTAGGTTGCGGCATCATAAAATAGTATCTTCATAATATGTGTCTCCTTTCGTCGTTCTACAAGTCAAATAGTTACGAATTCTACTATACTGACCGAGTTGTACAGAATACTTTTCTTCGCAGACGCGCACGGGAAACATCACATCGCTACGCTCTGTGATAAGTCGTCGCCATCCATCCTAAATGGAACTACGTTCCATGGATGTCTCCTCGCTCACTTCCACACGCAGTGGTACTAAATTCGCAGGAGTATCATATATCAATTATCTATTTCTTATTGTCCTGCTCATTAAGTACCAGCGTGTTCCAATGGTCTGCTTAAGAATAAGTATTCTGTACAACTCGAATCTACATATTGTTTCATTCATAATTATTTAATTGTTACAATGAATCAAAAAGTACACACATATTATATCCAATTTTCCCTTGGTTATCACGTGTTTTGCATGATATGAGATATTTTCTCATTCATACAAAAAACAGAAGCGACAAAATTGATTTTGATGCTTCTGTCCTTTTATTGTATCAATATTTGAATTTACAATTATTACAGCCGGATACTGATTTCGCCGGTTGAGAGGTTTTCGCGGGTGCCGTCCTCGTACTCGACAAGAAGATGGCACATGTCGTCAATATCAAGAGCGGTTGCCTTGCGCTCGCCATCCTTTGTCACGACTCGGATGCCTTTTCCAAGAACCATACTGCGCTTCTTATATTCCGCGATGAATTCCTTCTTTGCAAAGTTTTTGTAATAGTAGAAATAGCGGTTAAGCGTCTCTGCCAGAATCTTATTCTTGATGTCGCCGCTTTGCTCCTGCAGGACAGATCCTGCGATGTTCTCCAGCTCTTTGCCGAATCCTTCCGTTGGCATATACAGGTTAATCCCGATTCCAACGATCACATATTCCGGATCTAAGTTTTCCATCTGGAATGCGGCCTGCGTCAGGATACCACATACCTTGTGTGAATCAATAAAGATATCGTTTACCCATTTTATCTTTGGTTTCTTGTCCGTGTATTTCTCGATTGCTTCACAGACTACCACAGCGGCGATCGTCGTAAGCAGCGTCACTTCCTGATTTGCAATCTGCGGTTTTAAAAGGATACTGAAATAGATTCCTGTATTTGCCGGCGACTTGAACGACCGTCCCAGTCTTCCGAGTCCGTTCGTCTGCTCCATTGCGGCAAGCACCAGCCCTTCTTCCTCATGCGTCCGCTCGCGCAATGCAAGGTTCGTGGAATTGATGCAGCGGAACACTTCCAACCGTACCGGGCACTCGACATCCAGATACTTTGCTGTACCCTGCACCGACAATACATCCGTGTCCTCCGCCAGCTTGTAGCCTTTGTTATTCACGCCCTCGATTGCAAATCCATCCTCCTGCAATTTACGTATTGCTTTCCAGACCGCTGCCCGGCTCACATTCAATTTCTTCGCAAGCTGCTCGCCAGACAGATAGGTGCCTCTGTTTTCTTCCAGTGTCTTTATAATTTCATCTCTGACTGCCATATTTTACACTCTCGATTCTTTGTTATTTCATGTTACCTGACGGCTCCATGTGTGTTTTCGCAATATGCTGGCTTGTGCAAGCATAGCCGACGCAATGCTCATTATTTCATATTTTCTGATCCCGATAGGAATTTATCTTTTTACATTCCAATATGTCTAAGTTTCTTCGGACGACTTACTCCGCAAGCTTCGTAATTCTTGTCGCATCATACTCGCCACTCCGGAGCATGTCAATTTCTTCCTTATATGGCGGAAATGCTTTCTTCGCATCCGCAAGGGATTTCACATATGGTGTCTCCAGAATCTTCGGTACTTCCAGGAAATCCTTATGCCATACGATCTTATACAATGCATCAAACCCAATCGAACCAAGTCCGATATTCTCATGGCGATCCTTCGCCGCACCACGTGGATTCTTGCTATCGTTAATATGGAACACGGCAATCTGGTCTTTACCAATGATCTTGTCGAATTCTTCCATCACACTGTCAAAATCATTTGCCACATCATACCCCGCATCATTCGTATGACATGTATCAAAGCAGACACGCAGCTTATCATTGTAGGTAACGCCATCGTAAATGCGCGCCAGCTCCTCAAAGCTTCTACCAATCTCGCTGCCCTTTCCTGCCATTGTTTCAAGTGCGATATGCACCGGCGTATCCTTGGTCAGCACTTCATTTAACCCTTTTATAATGCTCGCGATACCAGCGTCGACACCGGCATTCACATGGGAACCCGGATGCAGGACAAGCGTCTTGCTTCCCATTGCCGCGGTACGCTCGATCTCTGTCTTTAAGAAATCAACCGCCAGCTGATAGATCTCCGGCTTCACAGTATTTGCCAGATTGATGATATATGGCGCATGTACCACAAACTCTGTGATATTATTTGCCCGCATCAGCTCCCACGCTTCTTCCACGCGTAGCTCTGACACGTCCTTTCGGCGCGTATTCTGCGGTGCTCCTGTATATAACATAAATGTATTCGCGTCATAAGAGAGCGCTTCCTTCACCGAGCCAAGCATCATCTCTTTGCCGCTCATTCCAACATGACTTCCGATTTTCATATTGTTTAAACTCCTTTTTATGTTTCGCTAACCGCCATTATATCATTGTTCCCCAGAAATATCCACTGGGGGACGCTTCTTTTGTCTCAAAGAGTATCCCCTATAGTACCTTGCTACCATTGGCGGTCAGCTTGAATTTCGCTCCGAATAACTCCGCCCCGTGTCGGCACATCTGCATCCGCCCAAGGAAAATATCAAAGTACTCATACATCGTGCAGATTTTCTCATCGATTTTCAACTCCAATGCAATCTGCCGTTTCTCCCGGCTGATCTTCAGATTCGCTTCGGTAACTGCATAGTTCACCCAGTCGTGAATATCGTAGGTTGATTTATCCCGCGAGCGCACACGGCTTCTGCGGACATCGGTCTTGTCCGCAATAATCATTGCCGCTGACACAATATCCACAGCACCTCCGGTCGACTCATCATGATGTCCGATGGCGGAAACGATCGTCGCCCGGTCGGATATCGGCATATCCATCCGCCGCAGGATGTCATTTGCAAGGAGCGCACCATACTCGGCATGGTGTTCACGATTGATTGCATTTCCAATATCATGCATGTATCCGGCGATCTTCGCAAGTTCGATCTCTGCACCAACATGTCCGAACTTCTCCAGCAAATATGCCGCCCGTTCTGCCACCAGTGTGCAATGTGTCTTGGAATGCTCCGTATAGCCAAGCGTGGCTAAATTGGCATCGCCCTTCTTGATAAATTCATTTATTTCTTTGTTCTTGATTATATCTTTGTAAAGTATCTGTGTCATTTTCCAAATCCTTCTTCCTACAACCGTTTCACCGCATCCATCGCAAGTACCGACCGCTCGCATTCCTCTGCCGATAATGTGAGCTGCGCACAATACGGACTTCCCTGCATATATTTCGCCGCATAGCTCAGTCCATTCGTCCGTTCGTCCAGAAACGGCCGGTCAATCTGGCATGGATCACCAAGTAAAATAATCTTCGTGCCTTTTCCTGCCCGCGTGATAATACCCCGCACCTGATTCGGCGTCATATTCTGTGCTTCATCAATTATCAGATATGTCTTCGCAATCGAACGTCCACGGATAAAATTCAATGCCTCGGTCTGGATGATTCCGCGCTCGAAAATCTCCTGTATCTTATCCGCCAATGCTTTCTCGTCCGCATACCGCTCCTCTTCATCCGAATCAAGAATCTGTTCCAAATTATCAATAACTGGTCGCATCAACGGTGCAATCTTCTCCTGCTCGCTTCCCGGCAGAAATCCAATCTCATCGTCAAACTGCGCATTCGGTCGGCAGACGATGATCCGCCGATACTCTCCGGTCGGATTGTTGAACACCTTTTCTAACCCAACTGCCAACGAGTAAAATGTCTTTGCTGTGCCTGCCATTCCCTTGATAATCACAAGTGGTATTTCATCTGCCGATGCCATCAATGCTTCCTGCATAAAATACTGCCCGACATTTCTCGGCTTGATGCCATACGGGTATGATTTCTTATAGGATAGCGGGTAGATCTTACCATTTTGCACCTTGCCAAGAATCGTTTTCTTATTCGACTGATCCGGCATCAGAATCACAAATTCATGCTCGATAAATTCCGGCTGTGTACGATTCCCTTCCGCGTCCGTCTGATACACCTCATTGCATAGGATTCCGTGCTTCTTGAATTCCTTCACCTTGTCCTCCGGGATATACGCGTCCGTCCTGCCTGTATATTGCCGGTCGTCCACCGTAATCTGTTCCGTCGTGAAATCCTCTGCCCGCACGCCAAGCATCTGCGCCTTGATCCGGAGCACCAGATCCTTCGTAACCAGAATCACCTGTGACTTCTCACCTACATCCTGCGACAAACCCTTGCAAACCTTCAAGATCCGGTTGTCTGCTTTATCTTCTGGCATATCCTCCGGAAGCTCCACCCCCTTGTAATTTTTCTCGATGCGGAGCGTTCCGCCATCCGGCAGCGTCACGCCCTGCAGCAGATCTCCCTGATTCCGGTACTGCTCCAGCATGCGCACCACTTTTCTCGCATTGGAGCCTTTCTCGCCGTCCGCTTTCTTCAATCCATCGAGTTCCTCTACCACAACAAGCGGAAGCACCACATCATTCTCTTCAAAACATAAGAATGCATGTGGTGCCTGAATCAGGATATTGGTATCTATCACATATGTTTTCTTCATGTAAAAACCCCCATTTATTATGATTTACGGGAGGGAATTTATGTTGTCAATATCGTATACTTCACGAATACTTTATGCACTTCTTGACAGCGAAAATTCCCTTCTACTTATTTTCATAATAAACAAGGGGTGTTAAATGCGTTATCTCGCATATGTTAAATACGCGTAAATGTCGTTTTACTTATTCAGTTGTTCTTTGTCCTTGATGTAGGTGAGCAAGCCCTTGCAGCCTTCCATAACATCTTCAAATGTCTGGTCAAAGTCGCCGGTATACCATGGATCAGCCACATCACGCGCCTCTCTCAGTTTATGCGTCTTCTCATATTCCGCAAAAGACAGCATCTTGTAAATCTTCCCATCCACATCACTGCCACCGGCAATCCGCGTCATGTTCCGGATATTCGCACTATCCATTCCAATCAGATAATCATAAAATGTATAATCCGCCCGCGTCATCTGTCTCGCCCGATGCGGAATCAGCAGAATCTGTTCCTGTTGTAATTTTCTCTTCGTCCCATGATGTGGCGGGTTCCCAATCTCCTCCGTACTCGTCGCTGCCGAATCAATCTTGAAATAGGAATCGAGATTGGATTGGTGGACGATGTGGGTGAATACGCTCTGAGCCATGGTAGAACGACAGATGTTGCCGTGGCA
>DJEI01000096.1:28334-28773 GCA_002431865.1 Lachnospiraceae bacterium UBA5902 | reverse complement strand
CCTTTGCTACCATTTCTCCAATAAAATTTGCTAAATTGTCCTTTACTTAGCTTTGTATTGACACATGGTAAATCAACGCCTGTTCCAAATGTTGCAGATAGTATATTCGACTGTGCATTTCCTAATAATACCTTTGTCAGATTACTTCTTGTAGTTGAATTTATATTTTCTGTTCCTGCCGATTGTAAAACTATCATCATATGAATATTACTCTGCCTTGCTAATACTGAAATATTTTTCACTACACGTTCTAATTCTTCTTTCTGCTTTTTATCAAGACTTGCCTGCAATGAAATATATTCTTCAATTACCACAAGCATAGGTTTATATCCTATATCGACCGCTAATGTTTTCGGATTCTTGTCTAGCTCTGGTTGTAATTTTTTCATCCTCAGATTCATCTCAGCTTCCACAGATTTCAATTTTACCAATATATCAT
>DJEI01000096.1:0-28221 GCA_002431865.1 Lachnospiraceae bacterium UBA5902 | reverse complement strand
TTATTGCCTGTATCACTAATTCATTTGCAAAATATGATTTTCCTGAACCTGTAGAACCACTTATCAGAAAATGTGGATAATCATTAACATTTAATATATGTTTCCTGTCAAAATATAAGTCCAGCAGATTCATACTTTCTATCTTCTGTTTATATTCTGCAAGTGAATATTCTTCTGGTTTATATGCCTTTATATCCTCATAAATAATTATTACTTCTGCATTATTCTGTGAAATATAATAATCTTCAACAATATATCTGTCTGGTAATGCCGTAGAAAAGGTATCGAGATATCTTTCAATGATTGTCCTTATTTTCAAATTGCTTAAACCGATTTTTATTATCCCATCTTTCATCTTGATTTTTGGCAGTTCCACATATACCTTATTTTCCTTTTTTATGTATGCTCCTACCGACATTAAATTTCTTTCTACCGATTCCAATAATAATGCATGTGCCGTATATTTTTTAATACCACCATATTTAAGTAATATGACCGCAATTATCATTGCAATATAAAAATTGCGGTAATACTTTCTCTTACTGATAAGCATTACTCTTTCACCTCAACTACCGCTTCTACAGATAATTGGCTTTGGTAATCACCCCACACAGAAATTTTACCTGTGGAAACAAATTCAATTTTATCTCTGACATGATACTTCTCAACATCTTCTTCCTGTGTATCTCGAATCAGATGTACTTTAAATTTTTCAAAAATATTACTGACAGAAGTATCACCATAATCAGTATAGTCTTCTGTGATTATTACATCTAATGAAACGCAACCTTTCTTAGGATTGTATTTTACATTCTGAATCATAAATGATTTGTCATTCTGCCATGCGGCAAAATCAAATTTCTGGAACATTGATAATTTGTACATAATATTTTTTCTCCTTATTCTGTATTTTTCTTACAAGCTATGTTGCTTGTTATTCTTAAATAGCTTGTCACAGTATAAAAAAAAGAGACTGAACTGAATCAGTCTCAATATACTTATAATTTTTTACCATTGATTACTATTGGTACTTCGTCCAAATCAATAAATGCATCGGAATAACCTTGCATTTCTTCTCTTTCAAAATGAGAATTGCGTCCTAACCTTTTATAATCCATATAGGAATATATTATGCTTAATGAATTAATGCTTAATCTTCGTTGTCTTTTTTTCTTTGTATACACGTTATACATTCTACATGTTCCGTCCACGGAAATAAATCCACAAGCGCAATCTTCTCCACCTGATACATCCGCTTGCTCCTCAGGTATTTCAGATCCCGTGCCAGACTCTCCGGTCCACAGGAGATATACACGATCCGTTTCGGTGCCAGCTTGCAGACGGAATCGAAGAACTCCGGTGTACTGCCACTTCGCGGCGGATCTAAGAATACAACATCCACATCCGTTCCGGCTTCTGCCATACCAACCATGAATTTACCCGCATCGCCATCATAGATCCGGACATTCTTGCAATCGTTTCGTTTCACGTTCGTGATGGCATCCTTCGCAGCCGCCTTGTTCAGTTCGACGCCAATCACCTGCTTCGCATGGTCACTTGCCACGATTCCGATCGTACCCGTTCCGCAGTAGGCGTCCACAACAACCTCTTCGCTGGTAAGGCTTGCATATTCCATCGCCTTGTTATACAGGATTTCGGTCTGCACCGGATTCACCTGATAGAAGCTTGTCGGCGAGATCTTGAAGGTCTTCCCACACAGCTTATCCTCGATAAATCCTCTGCCGTACAACACCTGATTGCGCTCTCCAAGCACCATGCTCGTATCCTTGTCATTGATATTCTGCACGATCGTCGTGATCTGCGGATGCGCCTTGACAAGTGCCTTCGCGAAATTCTTCTTCGATGGGAAGATCGGCGACGCCGTCACAAGCACAACCATAACTTCTCCAGTCGCATGTCCGGTTCTGACCATCACATGGCGCAGCAATCCATACCCACTATCTTCATTGTAGACCGTAATCTTAAATGAACGCAGCAACCCGCGGATTGTCTCCACAATCTCCTGTGCCAAGCGATTCTCGATCTTGCAATCATCCACCGACAATACCCGGTGCGTACCCTCTTCATACACACCTGCCAGAATCTCGCCATTCCGCTTATGCTGAAATGCCGCATTGACCTTGTTCCTGTAATGATACGGCTCTTTCATGCCGATAATTTCATCCACGGAACCATATGGAGCAAGCAGCTTCTTCACCTGATCGGTTTTAATCTTCAACTGTTCTGTATAAGTCTTGTCAATATACTGGCAACCTCCGCATTGCTTCGAGATTGGGCAGATTTTCTTC
The DNA here is from genome assembly GCA_002431865.1 of Lachnospiraceae bacterium UBA5902. Classification (GTDB taxonomy): domain Bacteria; phylum Bacillota; class Clostridia; order Lachnospirales; family Lachnospiraceae; genus Coprococcus_C. The sequence goes on along the minus strand of DJEI01000096.1, from coordinate 25,912 downwards.
CCATTACTGTTTTTCTGATTTCTGACCGATACCTGCTTTCCATAATTCATGCTTGCCCCGTCTTTTTCGATAGACGATTTTACACGTTTCTCTTCTGCCTGTCTGGATGATACATGTCTGCTTCTGTCCGATTTGGATTTCTTTCCTGTATACTGATTTTCACTTACATGTATATTCTTCTTGGATTGTTCTCCACTCTGCCTGTATCTTCCCTGCTTCGCCATCACTTACTCCTGCTTCATCTGTCGTTCGGCTTCATTGACACAGTTCACTGCGTTTAAACATCTCGGATATCCAATGTATGGCAGGCTCTGTGAGATCACACGCATCAACAATTCCTTGTCATTTCCGATCTTCATGTTACCCTTTGCATGCGCAACCACCTGCATATCACAGCCACCCTGCGAGAATAAGAAACAAAAGGTTATCAGTTCGCGCTTTGCAAGTGACAGACGACTGCCCGGATAACTGTCACCGAAATAGTTCTCTTTGAGCCATTTATCAATATGACTGTCCTTCCAGACTTCCTTCATATGCTCCTCGAAAATGCCTGCCTGTTCTGCAAGCTTCTGCTCCTCAGCAGTTTCCCCGCCTGCACCAGCAGGCTCTGACTCATCCGAAGCAGACTTCTCCAACCGTTCCTGTTTGGTCATACCCAGTCGGCTCTGCTTGGCTCTTGTCGAATCCAGAAGAGGAAGCTCAATTCCCTTTGCTTCCATAACTACATTTGTGGCAACCAGAAATGGCCAGACTCTGCCCATGCCAAGGTAGTCCACGGACTGATACACGATCTCCTTGATCTCCGCAGGCGATAACCCACTGTCCAGTGCTTTCGCCACGATCACCTTATATGCATCCACGCCCTGACACCCAATCAGAGATGCGAGAATCGACATATACCGTGTCTCATCATCCAGCTTCATTCCTTTCTCATTTACAATCTCCTTGAACGCAAACCGCTCAAAGCGCTCCATAAATTCTGCATCTGTCTCATATAAATTCATAGTAACAACTCCTTTCCCGAAATAACCTGTCTATATTATACCACAATCTACATACAAAAAAAGTATTGCTTTCCTGATTCCAAAAGCAATACTTTCCTATGTTAATCATTTATTAATCATTCTAACAATGATTCCATTTTCTTTTCATAATTTCCTTTATCTTAGAACGAAGCTGGCGTATCCCACACCTTCAACCGTGTTCCAATATCATGCACCAACGCATAGCAATAACATTCATACGCCCACGCAACATCCTCGATTGGCATGCCCTCGAGCGATACTAATATGACCTCATCCTCGGACTCCCGTCCCGGCTTCTTGCCACGGATAATCTCTCCCAGCGTTGAGATTGAATCCCGCTCGATCAGACCATCTTCCACCATATAGACAAAATCCTCACCCATGCATCCGGTGTGCTTCCGGTTGCCATTTTCTTCGTAGCCCATCTCATCTTCTTCCGCATAATTCTCATACATACCATAGTTATCAATGACCTTCTTCAGATCGGTGATCGTCCGCTGATCCATATTAAATGTACTCGACGATATATAAAGCAGACCCGGATCCATCCATTCCCGCTTACACTCCGGCCATGCACCCTCCTCACAGGAAACTGCCTCACTCACAATATCCGTGCCTCGTATGGCTTCCTCCATAGTTGCGCAGAGAATCACATTGCTTACCTGCGGATAATTTTTCTTGACATATTCCTTCATCGCCTGCGCACTCTTCGAGGTCAGAGAACTTCCCTTGATCTTGATCGTATCAATCTCCGGTTTCACTGCCATGATCGTTCGCAGACACGCCTTACTGATTACACCACACCCAATCAAAGCAAGCACTTTGGCATCCTTTTTGGCAAGCAGTTTTGTTGCCAGTCCCGGCATTGCTCCGGTACGCATGGAGCTGAGAAGATTCCCCGACATATACGCAAGCGGCTTTCCGGTTTCCACGTCATTCAGGATCATCATCAGGATCGAGCGTGGAAGTCCCTTGTTCCGGTTATTTCCATTCGAACCATACCACTTCTCCCCTGCAACATGGAAACGTCCGCCAAGGTATGCCGGCATCGCAATAAACCGACGGTCTCTGGCATTGTTGATCGGGAAGTTTGCAATCTTTGATTTCTTCGGGAAATACAGCATCAGACCATGTTCATCATTGTATGGTCCGCCCATCAAGAAATCGCCATCCTCCAAAAGTCCGATTGCTTCCTCCATGACATCCACACAGCGTCCGGCATTTAAGACTCCGGCATCAATCATATCCGGCTCACTCAGATACAGAAAACTGACCTCCTGATTTTCCTCTTCGATATTACTTTTTCTGCCTGCTGGTTCTGACTGCACATCTCTTTCATTCGTCATACATATCCTCTCCTAACTTTTTCGTGTTATTTGATTTAGTAATTGTCCTTCGGCTTGATCTTCACAGCATGTTTCCGCAGCTTGGCAATGTTGATAATTCCATATATTAGCATACACAGTAAAAATACCGCAAATATCAGCGTTGACAGTGCGTTGATCTCCGGAGATACGCCCTTCTTGATCATGGAATATACCTTCATGCTCAGGTTCGTCGTAGATGCATCTGCCAAAAAGCTTGATATAACCAAATCCTCGAGTGCGAGCGAAAGTGCCATAAATGCACCTGATATCACGCCGGGCATAACCGCCGGCAGCGTGATATGGATAAAGGTTAGAAATCGGTTCGCCCCCAGATCCATCGACGCCTCCTCCACCGATGGGTCCATGCCAACCAGCCGGGACTTCACGGTGATAAACACATACGGCAACAGCAAGGTCGTATTACCTATGATCATGGTTCCAATACTTAGCGATACCTTCGCCATACTGAACATCATCAGGGTCGCAACGGCGAGCACGATCTCCGGAATTACGATTGGAAAATAAATCGAGTAGGACACGATTCCCTTTCCTTTAAACTTTGCGTTTTTGAGTCCGACTGCGCCGAGCGTTCCAATCAATGTCGACAACACCGTTGAGACAACTGCAATCAGCAGCGTATTTCCAAATATCTTCCACAGCTCTGTATCCTGAAACAGCTTTGTATAATTGGCAAGTGTAAAGCCGTTCCACACAATATTATTTCGACTGTTGTTAAACGAATACACGATCATAACAAGCACCGGGATATAGAGAAACATATAGATTATGACCGCATATACCCACGACAGCCCACTCAAAAATTTCTTTTTCTTCATGGCACGCCCTCCCTTCTGACGTCTGGTTTCTAGGCTGCAAGATCATCCAGATCACCGCCCATCTTCTGATAGATCTTCAGCATAATCAATATCAGGATTGCCAGCACCATGGAAAGTGCGGCACCAAACGGCCAGTTTCTTGAGATTGAGAACTGATTATTGACAAGATTTCCGATCATCATCTGTGTTCCACCACCAAGCATATCCGTGATCTGGTAATAACCGATCGTTGGAATAAATACTAAGATTACACCTGCAAATATTCCGGATGAGGTAAGCGGCAATGTAACCTTGAAGAACGTCTTCACCGGCCCCGCTCCCAGATCCTTCGACGCTTCGATCAGCCCCTTGTCAAGCTTCTCGATCGACGAGTACATTGGCAGAACTGCGAACGGCATCAGCATATATACCATACCTACAATAATTGCAAAATTGTTATACAGAAGCTCGAGTGGTTGTCCGATAATTCCAAGATGCTGCAGCAGTGTGTTGATAATTCCGGAATTATTCAGCAGAATTACAAAGCTGTATACGATGACGAGTTCATTTGTCCAAAACGGAATCATCATCAGAAGCATCAGGATTCCGGACGTCTTCGGTTTCTTCGTTGCCATAAAATATGCAAATGGATATCCCATCAGAATGGATAACGCCGTCGAGAAAAACGCCACGATCACGGATTCTTTCACAACGGTAAAATAAACCGGATCAAAAATCGACTTGTAATTATCGAATGTAAATTCGTACTTGATCGTTCCAATCGGTCCCCGCGTCATAAAACTCATGAAGAGCAAAATACCAATCGGTACATAAATGAAGAGTAACGACCAGATAGTGATCGGTCCGCACATCGCTGCCTGCGAAGCCTTTCGTGCAAAAGAGCTTTTTTCCCGCTTTTTATTCTTCTTTTTCTCCATCCGACACACCTCCCAGATCTTCCAGCTTGATTGCATCCTTGAGTGGATTTTCCATGCGGATCGCACGTCCCTTCTCAATCAGCCAGTTTAGATATACAACCTCTCCGACCTGTGCCAGCTCTGACGCATCGAAACGGTTAATCTTAATCTCCTGTCCATTTGGCATCTCCAGAATCATCTTCACAAGATTTCCAACATAGATAATTTCCTTCACAACACCCTTGATTGAGAATCCGGATATCCGCTCCTTGGAAAAAGACATTGCCTCCGGTCGTACCGATACGGAAACCGCTTCACCGAGTGTGTAGTCTGCAACCGGAACGGATATATGTCCAACCTCTGTTCCAAGCTCAACCTTATCGTCGAGTATCCGCTTGACAACGGTGTCAAAGATGTTAGATTCTCCGATAAATCCGGCGACGAACTTCGTCTTCGGATGTTCATAGATATTCTGTGGGGTATCAATCTGTTCCATCACACCCTGATTGATAATCGCGATCCGGTCACTCATCGTCAATGCCTCCTCCTGATCGTGTGTGACATAGACAAATGTGATTCCAAGCTGTTTCTGCAGCCGTTTCAGTTCGATCTGCATCTGTTTCCGAAGCTTTAAGTCCAGCGCACCGAGCGGCTCATCCAGCAACAGAACCTTCGGTCGGTTCACAAGTGCCCGCGCAATCGCAACACGCTGCTTCTGACCACCGGACATCTGATTGATACGCCGCTTCTCGAAGCCTTCTAGCTGTACTAACTTGAGCATCTCTGTAACGCGTTCCTTAATCTCACTCTTCGGGACCTTCTTGATCTTAAGTCCATAGGCAACATTGTCGTAGACATTCATGTTCGGAAATAACGCATAATTCTGGAACACGGTGTTTACATCTCTCTGATAAGGTTCCTTCTTCTCCACGCTTTCATTTTCGACCTTAATCACACCGGATGTTGGCTGTTCAAATCCGGAAATCATACGAAGTGTCGTTGTCTTTCCACATCCGGATGGTCCGAGCAGTGTCAGGAATTCGCCCTCTGCAATGTTTAAGTTCATATTTTTTACGACGTAATTCTCTCCGTACCATTTGTCGACATTTACCATGGAAACAATTGTCTTCGCCATATAACATCATCCTTTCTCTTGCGTCATAACGCTACAACGCATTGCTTCCTCGTTCGCTTGTACGGATACGCATCGCCTCATAGACATCGTAGACAAATACTTTTCCATCACCATTTTTTCCGGTGCTGATCGCGCTTGTAATGTCCGCCAGAATCTCCTCCAGCTGCTCGTCCTCGATAACTGCAAATACCAAGATTTTGGGAAGCAGATTGATATCATCTCCTGTGATATTGAGTTCCGGGATATAGCCTTTCTGACGGCCACATCCCATGACAGACTGCACAGTCATTCCCTGACAGTTATGTACTACCAAAACCTCTTTCAATCCAACCAGCTTCTCCGGTCTCGTTATAATCTCAATTCGCTTCATACACGCCACCGCCCTTCTGGTTCAATTTCCACTCATCAGCTTTGTATAATACGTATCCAGCAGACTGATCTGATCATCATTGACCGCAATCTTCCATGAATCGTCATATAATTTCTCATCCTCTGCAATCGCCGGATTATCATAGAAGCCTTCCTTCAGATATGGTGCCAGACAATCCTCTTCCAAAATCGGCAGAGCACCATATGCATTGATGCTGACTGCATACTGTTCCGGGTCAAGCAGGAAGTTGATCAGCATCTCTGCCTCCTCCACATGCTTGGAGGAAGATGGGATTGCAAGATATGGACATGAGCACTCGGCTCCGCCCGGTATCTCAGCCACCGCGTATTTATCCCAGTTATCCTTACTCATATTACAGAGATTCATGTAATCCCAGCAATAAGCGACACTGCATTCTCCATTCTCCAGATTCGGAATCGCGCTCTCACCAACAAATGCTTTAACATTTCCCTTGATATCTGTAAGCAGATCGGCTGCCTCGGCAATTTCCTTTTCATTCGTTGAATCCGCACTGTAACCAAGTGACTGCAGCGCCATACCGAACAAAGAAATTGTAGAATTTACCATACACACCTGATTCTTAAGCGCCGGATCTGCCAGATCTGCGAAGCTCTTGATCTCAATCGGACATGTCTCCTTGTTATAGAGCACGCAAGTGTAAATCGGTCCGACAATCGGAACGGTATACTTCAATTCCTCATCTCCGGTATACCCCTTGTAATATTCCTTCTTAATGTACTTTTCATTCTCGATCTTGCTATGATCAATCTCTGCCAGCAATCCATTGTCTACAAAAGGCTTGATATATGCGGATTCCATATCAAGCAGATCATAGCTTTCGCTTCCCTGTACAAGCTTCGAAAGAATCGTATCCGTATTATCAATATATCCAATATTGACATGGATGCCTGTCTGCTTTTCAAATGTCTCAAATACCGACTCGTCATAATCCTGATCCCAGACCATGATATTGAGTTCCACCTTCTCACCGGATGCGGATGACTTTCCGTCACCGCCACAACCGGTCAGCATACTCATCGCCAGAATCAGGCTTACTCCAACTGCACATAGCTTCTTCCGTCTTTTTCTCATAACGACTCCTCCTTTTTCTGTTACATTCTCTCTGCAATTTACAATCTTACATGTCTTTGTTTGAAACTTAATATAATAAAGTTAAATGTTGTTCATGTTTTACATGTCTTTCATTAAACTTTATTAACTTATGGCAGAGTATAAACCTTTGTATAGTACCAAGGTCAAGTCTATTTTTTAATTTTTTGTGATTCTCCATCAAAAAATACCATTTCCGGTTTGATCTGCCCGAGTGTTTCCGGCTTTTCTTTGTATGGATTGCGGTTCAACACAACGAAATTCGCAACCTTCCCCACTTCCAACGTGCCAAGCTCCTGTTCCGACCGCATCTGGTAAGCAGCATTCTTCGTAAATCCTTCGATCATCTGTTTTGCAGTCAACTTTGCAGAAGCAGGCTCCCTCAGGCTGCCCGGATATTTTTTCGGATCTAACGGAAATTCAATATCCACTCTGGTCGCACCGCACTGCATACCGAAGAACGGATCTGCCCGGTTCGCCTCCTTATAGGAGAACACATCACTGGACATGGCAACAACCGTGCCCGCCTCGATCATCTGGGTGAAGTCATACATCGTGTTAAAACGTTTCTCCCCCAAATAGTCCTTTGCTTTATCTCCAAAATATCCACCAGCCCAATGTGGTGTCCAGTTGATGACCATACCAAGCTTCGCCGGACGCAGGCGGTCATCCGGATGTACCAGCTCACAGTGCGCTGCCGTTACACGGATTCTCCATGTATCTCCACACTGCTTTTCGGCTGCCTCCAGCGCATCGCACGCCACGCGGAACGCCCGGTCGCATACAATGTGCAGATGAAGATCCAGCCCTTCCTCATTCAGCCGGATCATAACCTTCGTAAGTTGTTCCGTTTCCATATTGATATGTCCATAATTCGTATGCGTTGGATCGGTATAGAGCGGCTCTAACGACGCACCATCGCCGATCTCATTCGTACCATCTAAGAAGAATTTCACCGTCCGTACATGAATATGCTCGGTCTCATAGCGTGCCTTCCAATCCTTCGCACGCTGTATTGTCTCCTCCAGCTCCTCATAACACGAAAGCAGAACCATGCTCTCATAATAAAATGGAAATGTGCCTTTCTGATCCATCTCATAAAACAGCCGGATTGCCTCCTCCCCTTCGGTGAATCCATCCGCTATGCCGGTTACACCACACGCTGTCAGATAATCAAAAAACGGACGGATGGACTTCTCGGTTGCATGCTTCGCCGGATGCCAGCCAATCTTGTCATACATCGTCTGCTCCAGCATATCCGTCGGCATCTCCAGTACCCAGCCGGTTGGTTCTCCATCCTCGTTACGAACGATTACCGTCGGCGTACCCTTGATGCATTCCGGATCGGGTTTACCTTTCTCAATCCCCATCAGTCTGAGTGCCTCCGAATTATACCAGCAGCTGTGATCGGTAAAATCCTGTAGTCTCGCTGGTCGGTCTGAGATATACTGATCCAGCAGTTCCTTCTTCGGACCGGATTCATCAAACATCGTAAGCTGATAGCTCTCGCCTAAGAAGAACGGAACCTCTTCCTTTGGATGCTTCGCGCAGTATGCCTTTGCATCCTCCAAAAGTTCCTGCAGATCATTCGTGTTTTTGAGTGGTACCCGCCAATCGGTCAATGCAATGCAGACCGGATGCGTATGTGCATCCAAAAGTCCAGGCAGAATCGTCTTCCCCCCAACATCCAGAATCTCAGCATCCGCAGCCACATACGCCTTTGCAGCCTCCACGCCACCATTTCCCACATAGACGATACGCTTTCCTGATACTGCCATCGTATCGGCAATCTCGTCGCCCTTCTGTGTGTAGATACAACCATTGATTATGATACAGTCCTTCTTATCGCTCATATCGCTACCTCCTTATATTCCTGTATTTTTATAAATGTTCTGCTCTTTGCATCCATTCCCATCTGCCGCATCGCTTCTTACCATGCACACCATCAGAAACACCGCCACAATACTGACATATACACTCCACCGCATCAGCCCATACAATCCGAATGCCCGTCTTAATATTCCGGAAAGGAACGAACCCAGCCCCTCTCCGATGCCAACGGTCGCCACGCTGCAGAGCGTCACGCCCTTCACGATATCCTGCTTCGGGAGCAGCTCCGAGATCATATACACGCTTCCTGCATAGAAAAGTCCAAACCCAAGCATCTCAAATGCCTGTGCTGCGATTACCGCCCACAGATTATGACAGTACGCCGGAACCGCTGCCTTGAACGTCATAAAGATCGAACAGCAGAGCATCATCTTATCCAGTAGAATCTTCCCGCGGCTCCGGAGCAGGATCAATGCCCCCGGTACTTCCGCGATTGCCATGACAAACTGTGAAATTCCATAGTGCGTATTATTTCCACCAAGTCCGGTTATGACATCGATCAGGAACGTCGTTCCAAGGTTATACCCCATGAACAGAAACACTGCCGCAAACAGAAACAGCATATATTTTTTCTTGTGGACAATATAACCGATAGAATGTACATTTCCGGCATCCTCCTGCACTTCCCGCTTCCCACGCTCCGGCTTTTTCTCCAGCTTTTTCCACGGCATCATCAGCAGAAGAATAAGCAGAATGCCCGAAAAAGCCAACAGCCAGAGTGGAAGTGTCCGCACACCTGCCCGATCACAATAGACACCCGCAAGTGCACAGAAAACTGCCCACGAGATAGAGCCACCGGTTCGCCCCTTTGCATAATTAAGGGCATAGCCACGATTCACATATGCCATTGACATGGAATCAAGAAGCGGGGATATCGTCGTAAAGGTCACACCGAAGCCTAAAGAGATAAAGAACATGGCAGGAAAACAATCTCCGATCCGGTAAAATGCAACCGCCAGAATCATTGTTCCCCCTGCCAGTATAGAAATCAGATATTTAAGTGGAAACCGCTCTGCATGCCGGTCTGCGAAATTCCCGATCCAGATCTGGAAGAATGCTCCCGCAATCAGTTCCACGGAATTCAGAATTCCGATTTCCACTGCCGTATATCCCTTCAACGAAAGGATCTGCGTCTTATAAGCATAGAGCACAACGGCACCGCCCCAGAACATGACCTGCTGCAAAAAATACGTTCTATTCAAAGCGTATGTCTGTCTTTGTTCATTCTTCATAAGCAGTTACCTCATATGCACCAATATCTATGTGCTGTCCACGCCATCCATATACGTTGTGCTTTAATGTAAAAATGGAGAATCCCATAATTTGAGTTTCGTTCCTATGCCAAGCTCCAGTGCTTTGTGATAGCACTCATAGCCCCAACCGACATCCAGAATCGGCATTCCTCCAAGGCTGACCAAGATGCGTTCGTCTTCACTGGTCCGCCCCTTGTCGATGCCTCGGATGATATTTCCAAGGTGCTGGATATCAGAGGACGGAATCCAGCCATCTGTCACCATGTTCACGAAGAACATTCCCGGTGTTCCCATTGATAATCGTTTCCCTTCGTCATCGTATTCCTGATAGACATTGATATATTCCTCGTACATATGAATGTTATCCACAACCTTCGTCATATGATCCCGGATAAATTCCAGCTCCAGATCCATGGTACCGGACGAGATCACTAAGCAACCCGGCTTGATCCATTCCGGCTGAAGCACCGGCCATTTCCGCACCGGTACAGATACACCCTCGCAGATAATATCCGAATCCCTGATTGCTTCCTCGAGTGTTGCACATACCTGAATCTCTCTTAACTGCGGATACTGTTCTCTTGCAAACTCTGCCAGCTCCTTTGCAGTCCTTGATGTCGGCGAGCTTCCCTTGATCTTCAATACCTCGATTGTGTCGATCTTCGCCATGACTGCCATCAGACTTGTACGGTTTACAACGCCCGCACCAAGCATTGTAAGCACCTTGGAACCTTTTCTGGCAAGGTACTGCGCTGTCAGTCCCGGCATCGCTCCGGTCCGCATGGCACTGAGCAGATTGGCGGACATATACGCGAGCGGCTGACCGGTTTCGATATCATTTAATGTCACCATCAGGATTGACCGCGGCAGTCCCTTCGCTGTATTTCTTCCATTTGAGCCATACCACTTCTCGCCCGCCATCCGGAACCGTCCACCGAGATATGCCGGCATCGCCATGAACCGTCGGTCTGCGGAATCCGCAAGTGGGAACCCGGCGATCTCTGATTTTTCAGGGAAGATCAGCTGTACGCCGTGATCATTATGTTCCTTACCGCCCATCAGACAATCGCCCTTGCTAAGCAGCTGCATGACCTCACCGACCGTATCCACGCATCTTCCGGCATCCAGAACACCCGCCTTCAACATATCCTCTTCATTTAAGAATAAAAATTCAATCTTCGTGTCCATCGCTCATCATCCTTTCTCATTCTGGTCTGCCAGCTTCCAGACCACACCTGCGCAGCTACCTCTGAAAGCATCGCTCGTATATTTTTATGACATCTTCCTTGTACAACGGAACCAGACATTCTTCGAGTCCTTCGGATGCCGCCTGTGTCGCCATCGCATCAAAATCCGTTCCATACGGCACATTCAGACTGCCAAGATCCAGTGTGAGCCCCATATCTGCATACAATTTTCTTGTCTTCGCAATTGCCAGCTTCGCAATCTCCATGTCCGGAAGTGTCCGGTCAATCTCCCATACATTGACACCATAATCGACGAACTTCGGCAGGCTCTTCTCATTCAGAATATATTCCATCAAAACCGGAGTGATGATCGCAAGTCCATGTCCATGCGTAATATCGTAATAGGCACTCAGCTGATGCTCGATCGAATGTGCCGGCCACGGTCCGCTCTTTCCACAGGCGATCAGGCCATTGATTGCCCATTCTGATGTCCAGAGAATGTTCGCACGCGCCTCATAATTAACCGGATCACTGCAGGCGATCGGACCATATTTTACAAGTGTCTTAAGCATTGCCTCCATCATTCGGTCCTGCATATATGCTCCTTCGACATCTGCGAAATATACTTCAAAGATATGTGACATAATATCTGCCACCCCGGCGGCTGTCTGGTATGCCGGCACGGTGTAGGTAAACACAGGATTTAAGATTGCATACGCGGGATACAGACTTCCTGCGGAGAGATCCATCTTCTGCTTTGTCGCTTCATTCGTAATGACTGCAAATGGATCCATCTCTGAACCGGTCGCCGCCATCGTCGCAACAGCAACGATCGGAAGCACCTTTTTGATCTTTGTTCCGTCCTCGACCAGATCCCACGGATCTCCATCATAAAAGGTTGCCGCTGCAATTGCCTTGGCACAGTCGATCGTGCTGCCACCGCCGATTGGAAGCACCACCTGTATGTCATGCTCCCTACATAGTGCAACGCCCTTTTTTACTGTTGAAAGACGAGGATTCGGTTCCACGCCCGGCAGTTCTTCGAAGGTAATGCCGTGCTTTTCCAAAAGCTCTGTGATCTTCGTATAAAGTCCCGTGCGCTTGATGCTTCCTCCTCCATATACAACAAGCGCCCGCTCGCCAAACTTCCTGATAAAATGCGGAAGCTTCGACAGACTATCTGTTCCAAATGCAATTTTCGTCGGAATATTGTAATAGAAATTCTGCATCGCATTTCCCCCTTTCTACCGGACACTGCAAAAGCGGTCATACCGAAGGGCTGATATATCCACAACGGTTTCTTCCCCGAGTACCATCTGTGCCAGCATCAGTCCTACGGATGGTGCAGTGCCGAATCCATGTCCGGTAAATCCACATGCCAGAATCAGTCCCGGTACTTCCTTTACTTTGCTGATCACCGGTACTCCATCGTAGCACAGATCAAGCCAGCCGCCCCAGCTCCGCACGATCTTCGCATCCGCAAGCATCGGAATATATCCCATAACTGCACGGCAGCCGGCAGATAACGTCAGTGCACTTGTCCGCAGATCCTCCGGTGCCATGTCGGTTGCTTCCTCCAGACCGGATTCTGAGCCGAACACGAAAGAACCATGCTGCGCCTGATGTCCATAGAAATCTGCATCCGCCGTTCCGAGCATAATGTCGAACATCTTCGGCTGCATCTCCGTAACCAACGCTTCCTCAAAATACCGCATCATCGGAACATCAATGCCTACTGTCCGTGCCAAAAAACGGCTCTCGTAGCCAGCCGCAACGATAACCTGTTCCCCTTCAAATATTTCACCGGTTTCCAGAATGACCTGACGCAGAGCACCTTTGATCTTCTTAAGCGTCTGCACCTTTGCCTCTGTGAAAAAACGCACTCCCATCTCCAGCGCCCGTTTATAATATGCCAGCGTTGTAAGGAGCGGATTCGCATGTCCATCCGTCGGACACCAGCTTGCGCCGATGATTTCATCTGAGAGATACGGGCAGATCTCCTTCACCTCTTTGCCATCAATCACATGCATATCAAGTCCCAGTGCCTGCGCATTGGATGCTAATGTATTCAGCTTCTTCAGATGTGTGTCTGTCTTTCCAAGACGAAGGTTTCCACGCTGGTAATATTCCACATCCATGCCTAACTCTTCCGACAAGGTCGGCCACATATTCTGCACTGCATACATGGCATATGGCAGCTCCCGCACATCACGTCCGGACTGACGGACACCGCCTCCGTTTCTGGAGGAACCGCCATGTCCCATGCTCTTATCTGCCTCTAAAACAATAACGTCTGTTACACCTTTTTTTGCCAGATAATAAGCAGCCGCACATCCGACAACACCACCACCGATAATAATGACTTCTGCTGTTCGTTTACTCATTGCGATCACCTCCGTCTTCTGCCAGAATCCGCATCTCGATCGGCCGCATCGGAGCTCTCGCGACCGCCGGCTCCACCATGCCTGCCGGAACCTTTAACTCTCTTGCCACAATTCCTTTCACAAGCTTTCCACAGGTCTGTCCCTGACATAGTCCCATACCGGTTCGAAGATACCGCCGGATCTCTTCAATCGTGAACATCCCTGCATGCACCGCCTGCCGGATCTCTCCTTTCGTCACTTCCTCGCAGCGGCAGACAATCATATCATCATTTTCCTCGGGCACATATGGTCCGATTTCTTTTAACTTCTCGCAAATATCTATCATGCCGGCTCCTCCTCTCTCTTGAAGAAACGCGCCTTCATCACCATGTCCTTCGGCACCTTCATCGTAAGCAGATTCGTATGGTCGAATGCTTTCGCAGACCGGACATTCACAACCTCTGCCTCGCATACCTTTTTACCATCCCTGCCAAGTGCTATGCCCTTATCTCCAGCTTTTGGGAGCGGTAAAAATTCGTACGGAAGCGTCACCGTTCCACAGCCATCGCCTGTATCCTCATCCACAAGGAAGATGGATTGTCCGGAACACGAAGCCACACACATACCACAGCCAATGCACGCTACATCCGGCTGAACCGCCGGAAGCGCTGTGATATTGCTTCCAATTCGGATGCACCCCTTCGGACAGGCATCCTGACATGGATTACATGGAATATTCTGTGTACATTCGATAACCGGATGGATTCCCTTGCTGTGTGTAACACCTGGATACCGTTCAATCTCTTCATCTGTCACATAACCTTTTTCCAGCAGATTCATGGATACATCAATTCCCTCTTCGGTCTTCGTCACAAGCTTGCCCCGGTTCTCCGGTGCAAACATTCCTTTTCGGAGACTGTCTAACGCCTGCTCCAGTTCAGCGATACGTGCCTGCATCGTCGCTTCATCCAGATATCCAAGATAGTTCGAGATCACGGCGCCGGACATCCTGCCCTCGATCATTGCGGAGCTTGCCTCCTCAATACCGGCAACATCACCGGCTGCGTAGATACCCGGAACCGAGGTTGCTCCAAGAACATCACAATCCGGGATATAGCCACCCGGTGTATCCTTCATCCGGCAGCCCGCCTGCTTCAACAACTGCGACATCGGTGAAAGTCCAACTGCGACACAGATCGTATCCACGTCAAATTTTTTTTCTGTTCCCGGTATGAACCGGAAATGACTGTCCACCTGTGCAATCCGCACACCTTCCACCTTCTCTGTACCCTTCGCCTCCATGATCGTATGGGACAGATAAAACGGAACGCCGCATCTTGCAACCTTCGCTGCATGTACACCATATCCACCGATCCGGGGTGCTGCATCTACAACAGCAACGACTTCACAGCCCGCCTGCAGCAGCTGATAGCTGACAACCAATCCTACATTTCCGGAGCCAAGCATCAGGACATGGTTCCCCGGTTTGATATGATGCAGATTCATCATCGTCTGTGCAGCACCGGCACCGATCACGCCCGGCAGTGTCCAGCCCCGGAATGTAACCATATTCTCACTGGCACCTGTTGCAACCAATACACTGTCGCCTTTATAATGCTCAACCTTTTCTCCAATCTTCACTGTGATTTCTTTTTCTTCATACAGTCCGATTACTGTCGCATTCAGAATAACTTCCACGCCTAACCGGTCTGCTTCCTCGAGCAGCTCATCTCCGATCCGGAATCCACGGATCTTCGCTTTATGTTCCTTGGAACCAAAAAATTTATGGATCTGCTTGAATAACTGTCCGCCTGGCTTTGCATTTTCATCAAATACAATCGGTTTTAACCCATTCTTTGCGGCTTCGATCGCTGCGGATAAACCTGCCGGTCCGGCACCGATCACGATCATGTCATAGCGTTTTGTCATGATACTCCCTCCTCTCCTGAATCATTCACTTCGTTCATGAGGCTCCCTTCTTCAAGCGGTATCGCCCCCTCACTTCGTTCGGCGGCAGGTCGTCGGTCGCATCCTAAATCATTCACTTTGTTCATGAGGCTCCCTTCTCCATATTGTGTCTGTATAACCATGCCTTCCTCCAGAGGGGTGATGCATGTACGGATATTCGGTTTCCCATTGACGATCATGACGCAGTCTGTACAACGCCCGATTGCACAGAACACCCCGCGCGGCTCATGGCGTTTCTTCGTATACCGATGCACCATCACGCCTGCCACACGCAGCGCCGCGGCAATCGGTTCACCTTCGACCCCCTGCAATTCCTGACCATCATATGTAAATGTTACCATTCTGCCTTCCGGCGTTTCTCCCAGTATTGGGTGTTCCTTTATTCGCTCCATTTACAATCCCTCCTGTCTCTGTGCTTAAAAAAGTAATGTCTCCATGTCTTATTTGGTTTGTATATGTCTGGTTGACTTTCGTTTCTTAAATCCTAAATGCTGGTATTATACCAATGTCAATACCCCGAATTGAATTTTCTTCACTTAAATATGATTATTTTTGCTTAGAAATTGCGGAATAATCTTTGGTATGATACCAGAGTTTTGTAATTTATTTCGTTTCTTTCTGTATCGCAGACTATTTCATTTTTGACATGCTATAATCTCAGAAATAAAACCAGAGGAGGAAGGAGCGTGGACTATATGAAAGAAAAAAATACATTTTTAATCGGAGAACTTTCGAAGCTTTTTGGAATCGGTGTAGATTCCATCCGCTATTATGAAGAAGTGGGAATCCTGCAGCCGCAGCGTGACCCGAATAACAATTACCGCCGCTATACAGTTGAGGATGTAAGAAAAATCGTTCTCATCCGGGAACTTTTAAACTTGAATTTCTCTACGGAACAAATAAAAGAATTTACGATTGACAGAAATATTAACAAGACCATTGCCCTCCTTGAGAAAGAGCTTCAGGTTGTGAATGAACAGATTGTAAGTCTTTACGAGACAAAATCCAATCTGCAGAACCGTCTGAACAATATGCGCGCGCTTCTGCAGAAAACGGACACGGAAATTATCCGGGTAGTTGAACAGGACAAACGCGCCTGCATCATGGTAACAGAAGACCATCTTCCTGATCTCTATGTAGATTATTACGTCATTAAATATATGCACAGCCACCGGAACCACATCGACACCATTGGTGCCTGTGACTGTTATACATTAGATCTCCCCGCCAGCAATCCGGATTCTCTTTATTACCGCACCAAAAATGTATTCTTCTACTCCCCATATCTGCCGCAGAATGAATGTAATTATTTTCTTCCTGCCGGAAAATATCTGTCCATGACGTACCGGGGAGCACTTCACAAAACAAAGGAACTGCTCCCACAGCTGTTCGAATACGCCAGGCAGGAGCACTTGTCCATTATCGGAGAGCCGATTGAGTTCTGCCATATTGATGATTATGAGACAAACAACGAAAGCGAATATCTCATCGAATTGCAGCTGCCCGTAGAATAATGCCATCATTACCTGCGGTATCTTGCGATCGTCCTTAGCATCTTCTCCGAATTCAGCGGTTTCGTCAGATGCTCATTCATGCCGGCAGCCCTGGTGCGTCGCATATCCTCTGTAAATGCATTCGCGGTAAGCGCCACGATGCCAACCGTCCGTGCATCTTTGCGTTTCTGCCCGCGTATGATCCGCGTTGCCTCCAGACCGTCAATGTTCGGCATCATCACATCCATCAGGATAGCGTTCCTGTTCCGGCGATGTCCAGTCAAAAATATACACGCGTTCCGAATGCGTATATTTGCCAATCTCCTCTAAAAGCAATGGGATTCTGACATTCAGCTCTTCTTCCGTTTCCGCCTGATTCATCAATGCCAGCTTCTCAAAGATCGAATCCATATCCATAACTTGTTTTTTATATTTATCATTTATTTTCTGACCCATGCGATCCCCTGCCTTTACCAAATAAAAAAGAAGCATTGTGCTATACATGACAGGACAATACTTCTAATATACGTTCGTGCAACTGGCTGCCATCTTACAGGCCCTATAGCTTTGCGTCGCAATCTTTCGACTGTTTTGCCACATATAAACTTTACTATGCATGAAAATAATAACACATACTATTATTGATTGCAATTGTGTAATTTTACTAGAATCTTACATGAATTTTCGCGAATTTTTATCATATTCTTGCGGTGGTTTAGTATTTATTTGCTCTTTTTTATATTACCTCCACCTGACAGGACCGCATCGTTGCAAGTGCCGCCATATGTGCTTCTGGTGTCACGCCTGCACAACAACCTGCATCCACACGCACCGTTGCCTCCGGATACAAGGTTTTGAGCAAAAGAGCATTTGACACAACACAGATGTCTGTACATACCCCGATCATTTCAATATCCAAATCCGAGCCATCCGCAGTCTCACTCGCAAGAACATCTTTCCAACCCAAGAACCCGAACGTGGGCTTGTCCACCGTCTTATATTCTGAGGCAATTCCATCGGTGAGTTCTGCGCAGATCTGCCATCCATCTGTCCCTTTTATACAATGCGGAACCGGCAAATGTTTTCCCTCATTCGTCAGCATATAATCTTCTCCATGCGTATCCCGCGTGAAAATGATCTCCTTACCCGCACGATCATACGCCTCGATTTTTTCCTTTACTTGCGGCAGAATCGCCTGCGCATCGTTCGACGCAAGCGCACCTGTTACAAAGTCATTCTGCATATCGACAACAATTAAAATATTTCGCATCTGTGGTCCTCCTTTTTCCTGCTATCAATCTAAATAATATCTTACTATATTTACAGATATTAACCAACTATCTATTTTTCTTTTTTTCATCACGTTCCGATACAACTCGTTGCTTGTCACACTCCTTTTCCAATAGCAGAAAATTCGGACAAATATGTCTCTTTACAAAACGCTCTTCACTGCAAATAATGCTATGTAGTTCTTGTGCCAAACGAAAAATTTCATTCCCATGCAGACGACACCACTTTAATTCCTGTCTACATTTACGTTTATATGATAGCTGAATTGGGGTATCCGTTGGCAGTTCCTCTAGTTCAAATGGTGTAAGATATTCATCCCTCACCGGTATCATATTATTTATATTCAGAACTCCAATCACATTCCCATCATCTCTGATTTTTCTACAGGTTATATTCTCCGACATGCTTTTATATTTTTCTCAACAGAACTTAATGGAATGCAATATTTCCTTTCATTCACCAGTACCAAAATCCCTAAAAATGGTCTGCCCTGTTTATGCGTCTGAGTCGATACTGATAAAATCGTGTTCGTTCTACCTGTAGCATTTCGCTCCACATTTTTTAAATCCCGAATATATTTCATATTCACTTTATATAAATTCCATTCATTATCCATAAAAATAAAGGCTATGTATAAACATAGCCTTTTCAGTACCCGTCGTAACGGAGATACTCTGTTTCATAAGTCCACTGATCGGCAGGACCCTCCATCTGACTATGATTATAACAAGTTAATCTTGTTTGTCAACCGCCATTCCTTTCTCTTTTAATTTCTCGTAATATGCTTTATAACGGTACGCAGTTCTTCTGCTGATATCACCTTGCTCTACAATTTCCATAATCATCTTTCCCTTTTCATACTGTACTGCAAATGCATTATAAGACTGCATCCATGCACTATCGTGTTTCTTCCGACCCGCGTATGCACGATTTTTATATTTTTCCCTACACCTCACGGTGATCGATCACACGCTTTGCCTTCTTCTCGCTTCGCGGCAATGTGCCAACCGGCACAACATTGATCTTCGGTGTGACACTCATCTTCGACTTGAACAGATTTCTGATCGTCTGTCCGGTCTGCTCAAAGTCCACACGACCTTCCGCTTCGACTGTCACCATGATAATGTCGCGGTTGTGCGACTCATCATGTGCGATATTAATGTTGTACTCGCTCGATACACCATCGACCATACCGAGAATCTCTTCCACCTGACTTGGGAACATATTGACGCCATGTACCTTGAACATATCATCGCTACGGCCTTTGATGATATCCAGTCTCGGATACTTTCTGCCACATGGACATTCACCCGGAATAATTCTGGAGATATCGTGTGTACGGAAACGCAGAAGCGGTGCGCCTTCCTTTACAAGGGTCGTGATTACGATCTCGCCCTCTTCACCATCCGGTACCGGCTGCAGGGTCTTTGGATCGATAATCTCAATATACACATAATCATCCCAGTAATGCATGCCGTCATCCGCATCACAGCTGATTCCGATACCCGGTCCGTAGATCTCGGTCAATCCATAGATATCATAGATCTGAATGCCAAGCTCGCGCCTGATATACTCACGCATCTTCTCACTCCAGCGCTCAGAACCGAACACGCCCTTCTTCAAATGAATCTGATCGCGCAGTCCACGCTTGTTAATCTCCTCTGCCAGAAGCAATGCATACGAAGAGGTCGCCGTCAATACGGTTGTCTTCAGGTCGATCATCATCTGGATCTGCTTATCTGTATTACCCGGTCCCATCGGCACTGCCATCGCGCCAAGCTTCTCGCAGCCCGCCTGAAATCCGATTCCGGCTGTCCAGAGTCCATACCCCGGTGTGATCTGGATACGGTCCTTCTTCGTGATTCCCGCTGTCTCATAGCAGCGTGCAAACATCGTCGCCCAATCATCGACATCCTTTGCGGTGTAAGGAATGATTACCGGCTTTCCTGTCGTACCGGAAGAAGAATGAATTCGCACAATCTCCTCATCCGGCACTGCCTGAATCCCAAGCGGATACGCATTTCGAAGATCCGCCTTGCTGGAAAACGGGAGCTTCTCAAACTCTTCCTGACTGGATACGCCGTCAATCCCTGCTTCCTTATAAATCTTTCCGTAATAGCTGTCTGTCTGAACCAGACGCTTGATCTGCGCATCTACCTGTGACAACTGTAACTCACTTAATTTCATGGTTGTTTCCTCCTCTAAATATGGATTGCTGTATCGACGGATCGTGCGTTATTCTATCTGTCACACGGTCTTTTCGCTTCCAACTTTGACGCCCGCAAAAAACGCCGCTTTATTTGTCTCTAAATATTTCGTCGGCACGCGTTTCTCGATCTCCGCGAGCACGGTTTCCTTACCGATTCCGAGCCGCCCGCTTCCCACTGCCACACCCAGTATGGCAATATTAAAATATCGTGATGAGCCAAACGGTGCACAGATCTGCTCTGCATCGATCACAATACAGTTACATTTTTTCTGCAGATATGCAATCATTTCTGTGCCGTCATATCCGGTTTCCTGCAAAGACTCCGTCACCGGCTTTACTGGTACGCTGTTCACGATCACGATTCCATCCTTTTTCAGATAACCTAAGTTCCGTACAGCCTCTGCTGGCTCAAATGCCAGAATCATATCTGCCGCGCCCTGTGGAATCAGAGGTGCATATGCCTCACCGATCCGCACATGACTTGTCACCGAACCGCCGCGCTGTGCCATACCGATCGTCTCTGCCGAGTGAACCGCCGAACCTTCATCCATCGCAGATGCCGCAATAATTTTGGATGCCAGCACGGTTCCCTGGCCACCGACACCACAGATCAATATATCTTTATTCATGATGTGGCACCTCCTTTCATGGTATCGCCCCCTCGCCTGCACTCGGCGGCAGGTCGTCGGTGCCATTTTAAATCATTCACTTCGTTCATGATGTGGCACCTCCTTTTTCCGATGATTCCTGTTCCCCGCTGCCGATGGCGTGAACCGGACAGATCTGGCTGCACAAACCGCAGCCGGTACATAAGTTTTCATCGATTGTCACATTTCCATCCACGGTAATGAGTGCCGGACAGCCAATCTCACGGATGCATTTCTTACAGTTGATGCATTTCTCCGAGATCCGGCATTTGCCATCTGGCTTGGAGATCGCGATACACGGAGACTTGAAGATAATCGCTTTCACGCCCGGAAGCGCAGCACATTCCTGCACCGCAGCCACCGACGCGTCAAGGTCTAACGGATTGACCGTCACGATCTTGTGTACGCCGATTCCTTCCAACACCTTCGCGATGTCTACCTTGTCCACAAACTGTCCCATCATATTCCGTCCGATTCCCGGATGCGGCTGATGTCCGGTCATCGCCGTTGTCGAATTATCCAGCACGCAGAGAATCATATCTGCATTGTTGTACACCGCATTTACCACACCGGTCATACCGGAAGCAAAGAATGTCGAATCGCCCACAAATCCAAAACATGTACCTTCCCCGTCAATCCAATGGAAGCCCTGCGCCATCGTGATTCCGGCGCCCATGCAAAGACACGTGTCAACCATGTCGAGCGGCATCGCATTTCCGAGCGTATAACATCCGATATCTCCACAGAAATACGCGTTCTTTCCTTTCATCGCCTGCTTTACAGCATAGAACGATGCACGGTGCGGACATCCCGCACACAAAACCGGTGGACGAACCGGAAGAGCAGGTGCATCGCTGCCATCAAACCCACGAGCCAGATTCTCTGTGCCAAGGAACTCACTCAGAATATCCGCAGCCAGATTCGAGCTGTTCTCGCCACTCGCCGGTACCTTTCCGTCTAATTTTCCTGATACCTTGATGGAGAGCCCGTGCTTTCCGACAAGCTTCAGAATCTGTTCTTCAATATACGGACTCAGCTCCTCCACACAGAGCAGTTCCTCCACGCCCTTGAGTGCCTGAAGCAGAAAATCCTCTGGCAGAGGGTACGCGGTCGCAAGCTTGATGAGCTTGATATCCGTATGGTTTTTCAAATATTCCTTCGCATAGGCGTAGCTGATTCCAGATGCGATCACTGCCTTCCTGGAATTTCCACCTTCCACGCGATTCCATTTATAGGTAGAAAAATCCTTGCCGATCTCCACATTCCGCCGCTCGATCATCGCATGATTCATGTAAGATAACCGCGGGAAGATCACCCACTTCTTGGAGTCCTTTATGAAGCCATCATACTGCTTCGGTCCATTGTAGACCGGATTCTCAATCGACGCATACGCATGACAGACACGCGTCGTCGGACGGAACAGAACCGGTGTCTTATATTTCTCCGAATACGCAAATGCATCCTGTATCATCTCGTACGCCTCTTCCGGCGAAGACGGATCAAAAACCGGAATCCGTGCGAAGTCTGCGAACCGTCTTGTATCCTGCTCGGTCTGGGAGGAAATCGGACCCGGATCGTCCGCTGATACAACAACCATGCCGCCCTTTACACCCACATACGCAAGCGACATCAGCGGATCGGCTGCCACATTCAAACCCACCTGCTTCATCGTCACCATCGTCCGTGCGCCGCCATATGCCGCACTCGCAGCCACCTCCATCGCAGCTTTCTCATTCACTGACCATTCCAAATGTACCCCATCGTGCGGGTACCTGGATATCGTTTCCACAATTTCAGAAGATGGAGTTCCCGGATACCCGGACACAAGATTAACCCCTGCCGCCAATGCGCCGAGCGCGATCGCTCCATTTCCCATCACATATTCCTGCATGTAACTGTCGTCCTTTCTCTAACAAATATGTATATTATAGCAAATTCTATATGATACGACTACTTTTGATTTTTGTTTATTATCAGAAAAAGCACAGTTTAAAAACAAACTGTGCTTTTCTCATAAATATATAAAGAATTACCGCTTCTTTCTCGCATAGAGACAGCCCATTCCCGATACCAGCATCAATATGCAAAGTACAGGCAGATTCATATCATCCCCTGTTTTAGGCGAAGCTGTTACAGCATCTTTTGTTGCCTCGGTCGTATCCTTTGTTGTAGTTTTGGATGGATCTTCGGTTGTGCTCTCTGTTGTCGTTTCCTTTGTCGAATCCTCCGTCGTTGTCTCACTCTTCTTATATGCGACCGCATAATTGGAAAATCCCTTTGTCTGGAACATCACAGTCTTAGTCGCAGAGTCAAAGGAAGCAGAAAGAACCTCATAGGTTCCATCCGAATTCTCATGAATGACAATCAGATCATTTCCTTCAACCTCCAGGTCCGTGCCCAACTGAAGGGATACCTTTGCCGGATTCTTCAAAGCTGCTATATCATTTACCCACAGATCTGCTGCTGAATTCTTGTACAGGATCTGTGCCAGTTTGATATCAAAATACCCGATGATCTGATAATCCCCGGCTGCCTTTTCAAAGGCGTCCTGCTGTTGCTGTGTGAGAACCGCATCCTGTATCGTCAGTCTGCTGTTTCCTGAAGTAATCTCATTTTCTGCTAACTGAATCGATGCATTTTTCACTTTATCTGTTTTCAGTTCTGTCTGATCCTCTGTCTTTGTAAATATGCCGCAGATATGAACATTTGCATCCGGCATCGTGTATATGTATGTAGATGTATCTGCCAATGGTGTCAAAGACTGCCCATTGATGGTGATGGAATCAAGCTGATACCCATATTCCGGTGTTACCCGGAGCATTATTTCTGAGCCCGGCACAATCAATCCATACCCATGACTGGCACTCTGATCAATATTCTTTAATTCAACCGGCGTTCCATCTGCATCTTTGATCCCAATAATCGCAATGCTTCCATGCTTTAATAATTCATTCTCTTTCAGACTTGTATTATTGGCATTATCACTCTCCCATACGATAATTCGCTTCTTAACCGTCGCTCCCTTTGTAACCTCGATCTTATATGCACTTGCGGGTGCTACTGAGAATTCCACCCTGTCTTCTGTGCCTTCCGGAAGGTTAATTGGTTTTCCATTTACCGTAACAGTACCGATATTTCCATCTCCAAACGCCAGCTGAATCTGGATCAGATTATAGATTTCACCAGAGGCATATCCCTTTCCAGTCCCTTGTATCTCCTTACTCTCTTTTCCAATTCTCTCTCCATTTAGAGAAATCTCCATTCCTACTCCATCATAGCTTGCCGTAATCTGAATATCATCTGGATAAGCCGGCTTCGGTGGCGCAGGTTCGTATTCTACTTTGATATTCAGGTTGCCGCTAAATTCGTTTGGATCCAGTTTGATATACGAATTACTGTTAATATTATACGATGTCTCATTGATATATACCCGAATATCCGAACTTGAAATACTCGGCATACTCGTCAGGTCTTCTATGGATGATGCTTCTAAAGAAATATCAATCTTCAAATAATACTCGTTCTCGACCAGATCGACCTGCATGCCATTCCCACTGATCGGACAATCCTTATAATCATCCCATGTGTCTTTCGTACATAATGTCATTTTTGCTTTACAGCCCTCAACAACATCAACGACGGCCTTTCCTCCGCCAACGGATGCCCCTATAAAATTCAATGTCACCATGTTTGTTTCTGCTGCATGAACCGGCGTGCTGACCAATAACAGCAGGATCATACTGATACACAACCATACACTCAGAAAAATACCTGTTTTTTTCCTCATAATGTTGTCCTCCCTCTCCAATTCCCTCCCCGGGAAGTTATTTTTGACATTTTATCATAAAACACATGGCATCACAACAAGGTTTTCTTTAAAAATGCATCGTCCGGTTTGTATCCGGTCTTTGCCAGCCACACCGCAAATGGCGCAATCAGCATCGCGTAGATATGCTCGCAATATTCAATTCTTGACTCGTCATCGAAACCACCACCAATCTCGATCTCATCGATGTCACTGATTTCGTAGCCGATTGTCCCCTTCCATGCGCACGTCTTCAGAATCCTCCGGCTTTCGGCATCCGCATCCCCCAGACAGGCAATCAGATCTTTCGGTCTCAGGTTCAGATAGACATCCTGCATGGCAACCTTTTTGCGTAACTGCGCAGGAAAGCTGTCCTCGCATTGCTGTATACTTTTTATTTCCATGTCAATTTTCTCCTTCGTGAAAAATGGATACCGGCGGTGGTTATCCACGATATCTGACAACAGCCAGACTGCCTCCCGCGCCTTATCCTGCAATGCCGCATCCCCGGAATTCCGATACGCAACGATCAGATAAATCAAATCCTTCCACGTATCGTCAAGGCAGGACTCCGGCAGCTCCAGCACATTCAGCACCCGCTCCATCATGTAAGACCGCGGTTCCATGCCAAAGTGCTGCAGCTCTCTGTCATAAAACAGGTAAAGCCGTGTATCCACGATCCACGCAATGATTGCATCCATTACCTCCGGGCTGATTGACGCATCCTTCTGCGTGCTCGCAGCCATTTTATTCCATGGCAGTCCTCCTACGATTTTCCTTACATGTTCTCTTATAAATGTTAAAAATTTTTCCATGAAAAAAACACCCCTTTCCAAACAAGTTAACAGTATCTGCCTACAATAACATTCGTATTTGCTCGTTTAAAAATGGATGTTCGTTTTTCTCGTTGTATTTGTATTCGTGATTCTCGTTGATAGACGCCCCAGCCTCTTCGGCTTCGAGACTGGGGGTTTTAATTTTTTAGTTTGTGGTTACTGCTTTCTAAGGCCGCAGTATTCGCATTCCTGATGGGTGATGGCTTCGGTA
>DJEI01000014.1 GCA_002431865.1 Lachnospiraceae bacterium UBA5902 | reverse complement strand
AGGCAAGGGACTTATCAAATGAGGTGAGAAAAATGAATTGTGCAATTGAATTTCGAAATGTGAAGAAAACATATGGAGAAAAAACAATTATAGAGGACTTAAATCTTACAGTGGAAAAGGGTGAGTTTGTGACAATTGTCGGATCGTCTGGCTGTGGAAAGACGACTGCACTGAAAATGATCAATGGGCTGATTGATACAACAAGCGGAGATGTTTTTGTTGACGGAAAGAATATTAAGGATAATAATCTCATTGAGCTTCGGAGGAGTATTGGATATTCTATTCAGGACAGCGTGTTGTTTCCACATATGACGGTGGAAGAGAATATTTCTTATGTTCCAAATCTTTTAAATAAAAAGGATAAGGTAAAAACAAAACAGGCGGTTTCCAAATGGATGAAAATCGTAGGACTGGATGAAGAAATAAAAGGCCGCTATCCTGGAGAGTTATCGGGAGGACAGCAGCAGAGAGTGGGAATTGCAAGAGCACTTGCCGCGTCTCCATCGATTCTCCTGATGGATGAGCCATTTGGGGCAGTTGATGAAATCACACGAGGACAGCTGCAGGAGGAAATTAAGAGAATCCATACAGAAACAGGGATAACCGTTCTCTTTGTCACACACGATATTTCGGAAGCGTTAAAGCTTGGAACAAAAGTACTGGCTATGAATGCGGGTAATATAGAGCAGTATGATACGCCGACAGAACTATTGAGACATCCGGCAACAGATTTTGTAAAACAACTGGTTTACCGGCAACGGCATTTGTGCAGTCTTCCGGATGATCAAATAAATGATTGCCAGTATAGTTATGCTGCAGAACTTGATAAATAGAAAAATGAAGATTGATGATAGAAAGAAGATAGGAATTATGAATCAGAGTGAGAACCGCAGATATTTAATAGAAGAATTATTGAAGGAACAGCCGCAATATGCACACATGCAGATCCCGGCGGATGCAGAAGGACAGAAGCAGCTGCTTCGTTCACTCATGAATGTGCGTATGCCGAAGAAAATCCGACCGGAATTCCTGCAGGTGCAGGACGCCTATCTGCAGGAAGCTGCAAAGGAAAAAGGAGTCGTAACGCTTGCGGAACTAGAAGCATCCCAGCCGGATCTGTATATATGGAAGGGAGACATCACGCGGCTGCAGGTTGGTGCAATTGTGAATGCCGCCAACAGCGGCATGACAGGCTGCTATCAGCCGTGCCACAATTGCATCGACAACTGTATCCACACTTATGCCGGCATACAGCTTCGTCTCGCCTGTGCCGATCTGATGGAGAAGCAGGGCACAGAAGAACCAACCGGACAGGCGAAGATTATACCCGCCTACAACCTTCCGTGTGATTATGTAATCCATACGGTCGGACCGATCGTACAAGGCAGACTGACGAAGAATCACGAGAAACTGCTTGCATCCTGCTATCGTTCCTGCCTGCAGATTGCCGACGAACACGACGTGAAAAGCATCGCATTTTGCTGCATCTCCACGGGCGTATTCATGTTCCCGAACGACCGCGCCGCCGAAATCGCTGTCGAAACGGTCAAACATTACAAAGCCGAAACCGGAAGCAAGATACAGGTCGTCTTCAATGTTTTCAAAGACATAGACGAGCAATTGTACCATGCATTATTAGAACATAAATGAGATAGACAATTGTGAAACAATCATCATTATGTAGATTATATATTTCAATATTGATTCATTCAGATATACGATATGTTTGAAGCTTAGAACTTCTTGGATTCAATACATTGTATATAGAATGAATCATATTGAAATATATATGAGAAAATGGATTGTTTCGCAATTGTCTTTCAGAGAGGTGATAAAACATGAAAACAACATTCGAATCATTCTTATACGGTATGCCTTCGCGTGACTACATCCACCAGACCACCCCATACGATGTGCAGGTACAGACCGCCACGCACATGCTCACACAGGCCGACTACGTTCTGATTGGCGCAGGTGCAGGCATGAGCACCGCTGCCGGAGCGAAATACGGCGGCACATTCTTCGAAGATCATTTCGCAGAATTCCAGGAACGCTATGGCAAAGGACCGTACATGCAGGATATGTATTCCGCGGGTTTTTACCCGTATCCGGACGAGGAAAGCTATTGGGGTTACTGGTCGAAGCAGGCGATGCTTGGCGGAATCTGCCTTGACGTGACGCCATTGCATAAGCTCCTGCTGGATGCGTTGGGCGATAAGAAGCTCTTTGTCCTGAGCACGAATGCGGACGGACAGTTTGAAAAGGCTGGGTTACCCGCAGAACAGATCTTCTGCACGCAGGGCGATTACTTCCATATTCAGTGCGCGCATGCATGTCACAACAAGATTTACGATGCACGCAAGTTGTTCAAACAGATGGATCAGGCACGTAACAACTGCAGGATCCCGACCTATATGGTTCCGAAATGTCCGGTTTGTGGCGGGCCTATGGATATGAACCTCAGAAAGGATAACTATTTTGTGCAGGATGAAGCATGGTATGCGGCAGAGCAGCGGTTTTCAGATTTCCTTGCGAAGGCAATACATAAGAAGCTGGTACTGCTTGAATTAGGGGTTGGATTTAACACCCCATCGATCATCCGGTTTCCGTTTGAGAAGCTTGCGAAAGAGCATACGAATATCAATCTGATCCGCTTAAACTTCGATCAGGCAATCGTGCCGGAAAGTCTTGGTACGCGGGCGGTTGGCATTGACGCAGACATGGCTGAAAGTATCCGGGATATCGTCCGTCAGATGTAAATCCAAGCTTGCAATACTCCGAATGTATGGCATATAATAATCAATTGTATATGCAATGCAATAAAGAAAAAACTATTTCTACCCATATGTATGGTAGATCTATGATACAGGATTCAGGAGATGACGGCGATGAAGAACCAGAAAACAGATATGACGGAACAATTATACCAGGGGAAGATCCTTCCTCTGGTTTTTCGGCTTTCGATTCCGGCAGTTGTCGCACAGCTCATTACATTTATATATAATATCGTTGACCGGATGTTTGTCTCCAAGATCAAAGGCTCAGGTATGGATGCGCTCGCGGCACTCGGTATTGTGCTGCCGATCACACTCATCATACAGGCATTTGCGAATCTCGTCGGACTTGGTGGTTCTCCGCGTGCCGGAATTAAGCTTGGAGAAGATAACCGGGAGGAAGCAAACCGGATTTTTAATACTGCTGTGACATTACTGCTGATTATTGGCGTAACGATCAGCGTGATCACATTTGCGTTTGCAGAGCCGATCATCCGGGCGTTTGGTTGTCCGGAAAGTGCAGTGAACTATGCCGTATCTTATCTGAAGATCTATTCCTGTGGAACGATTCTTGTAATGATCTCGCAGGGGTTAAATCCTTTTATTCTGACGCAGGGATATTCGATGTTTGCGATGGTTTCGATTCTGGTTGGCGCGATTATCAATATTATTTTAGATCCGGTTTTTATTTTTGTGCTTGGGATGGGCGTAAGCGGTTCGAGCCTTGCAACGGTATTGTCGCAGCTTTGCTCCTGCATCTGTATCATTGCATTTTTCTACACAAAGAAAAGTATATTCCGGTTTCGGTTTGCGGACATGCGTCTGAAACTGTCACGCGTGCTGGATATCGCATCGCTTGGGCTTACGCCATTTGTCATGACGATCACAGAGTGCGCCATCCAGATTGTATTCAATGTGAACCTGAACTGGTCGACGGGTGGCAATAAGGATTACACGGCGGCGCTGACGGTCATGCTCAGCGCGCTGCAGCTGATCTCGCTTCCGCTAAATGGACTTGGAAATGGCATGCAGCCATTTTTCAGCTATAATTATGGCAAAGGTAACGCAAAACGATTGAAAAAGGGCATAAAATATGTTACTGTCATTGCATTCATCTTTGCTGTGACTGTGTGGTCTGTCTCGATGGCGGTGCCGGAGATGTACGCACGGCTTTTCTCGGCGAGTGAGGCGGTAACTGCGATCGTGAAGCAGTATTGTCCGCTGTTTTTGATGGGCTCGATCATGTTCTTTGTACAGATGACGCTGCAAAACATCAATGTGGCACTTGGACAGGGCAGGATGGCGTTACTGCTTGCGGTGAATCGTAAGGTGATTATATTGATTCCTCTTTGCTGTATCTTAACAAGAGTTGTTGGCTTCAAGGGCGTGTATATGTCGGAGGGCATTACCGATCTGGTGGCAGGCGTCATTACGGCAATCGTGATATTTACGATGCTGCCACGGATATTTGCAAGAAGGGAAGCAGAAGTAAAGAGAAATCAAATACAGAAAGGGTAGAGGGAAGGTTATATGAGTAGAAAACATCCAGAGAAGCGGGGTTCGTTTTCGGGCAAGCTTGGTTATGTGTTATCGGCGGCAGGTGCGTCGGTTGGTCTTGGAAATATATGGAGATTTCCGTATCTGGCAGCAAAATACGGCGGAGGAATTTTCCTGCTCGTCTATATTCTGCTGGCATTGACATTCGGATATACAATGATCGTTGCGGAGTCCGCACTCGGACGTATGACACAAAAAAGTCCGGTTGGCGCGTTCCGTTCCTTCGGTAAGAAGAAATGGATTTCCTTCGGCGGATGGATCAACGCGATTATTCCAATCCTGATCGTGCCGTATTATTCGACCATTGGCGGCTGGGTAATCAAATACCTGGCAGAATATATCCGTGGAAATGGAACGAAGCTCGCGGAGGATGGATATTTCGGAGCATTTATCTCAAACGGTGTATCGACGGAGCTTTGCTTCGTGATTTTCTGTCTCGTGACACTCGCGATTATCTATGCCGGTGTGCAGAACGGAATCGAGCGCGTATCAAAAATGATGATGCCAATCCTTGTTATGCTTTCCGTGATTATTGCGATTTATTCGGTGACAAGACCGGGCGCTATAGAAGGTGTGAAATATTTCTTAGTTCCAAATGTAAAGAACTTTTCCTGGATGACGGTCGTAGCGGCGATGGGACAGATGTTTTACTCATTGTCGATCGCGATGGGTATTCTGATTACATTTGGTTCTTATATGAAGAAGGATACATCCATCGAGGGTGCAACGAGAAATGTAGAAGTGTTTGATACAGCAATCGCGATCATGGCAGGACTTATGATCATCCCGGCAGTGTTCGCATTTTCCAGTGGTGATCCGGATACGCTGCAGGCGGGTCCTTCGCTCATGTTTATTACGATTCCGAAGGTGTTTGCGAACATGGGATTTGGAACGGGTGTCGGAATCCTGTTCTTCCTGCTTGTGTTATTTGCAGCATTGACAAGCTCAATCGCTCTGACGGAAAGTGCCGTTGCGACATTTGAAGATGAGCTTGGCTGGGGACGGAAGAAATCAACGGGTGTGATCGGACTGATCATGATCGGACTTGGAACGTTATCGAGTCTTGGATATGGACCACTTGGATTCGTGAAGATCCTTGGAATGCAGTTTTTGGATCTGTTTGATTTCCTGACGAATTCAGTGATGATGCCGATCGCAGCATTCCTTACATGCCTGCTTGTATCGCGCGTCGTTGGGATTGACAAGATCGAAGAGGAAGTCCGTCATGGAGAAAGTGCGTTCCGCAGAAAGAAAATATTTGTTGTGATGATAAAATATCTGTGCCCGATCTTTGCACTGATTATTCTGCTTAGCTCAGTTGCAAATGCATTTGGATGGATATCAATGTAATAAACTTAAAAGGACTTACAAGAAGATGGAACAGGAACAAAGTAAAAAGACGAAAGAGATGGATATGTTACAGGGGGGGCTTGCCGGGAAGCTGATCGTGTTTGCGCTTCCAGTTGCATGCAGCAGTATTTTGCAACAGCTTTTTAATTCGGCAGATGTTGCAGTTGTCGGACGGTTTGCCGGAGACAATGCATTGGCGGCAGTTGGAAGCTGTGTGGCATTAGTCGGTATCTTCGTGAATCTGATCGTTGGACTTTCGATAGGACCAAACGCCGTGCTGGCGAATCTGATCGGACAGAAGGACCGCAAGAAGATCAATTCCATGATGCATACGATTCTGATGTTTGGTGCTTTGCTCGGTGTGCTTCTGATGGGAATCGGTATGCTTTCTGCCCGCTTTATTTTAGAGGTGTCGAGTACCCCGGAGAGTGTGATGGAGCAGGCACTGCTCTATATCCGGATTTACTTCGTTGGGATTCCGTTTATGGTTGTCTGTAACTTTGGTTCAGCGGTACTTCGTAGTTATGGCGATACCAGACGTCCGATGTATTATCTGATTGCATCCGGTGTGGTCAATATAATACTGAATCTGGTGCTTGTAATTTGCTTCCATTTAGGCGTTGCCGGTGTAGCAATCGCAACTGTGATATCGAATACCCTTAGTACTGCGCTTGTATTGGCGCATCTGTACCGAAGAGACGATGAATTCCAGTTCCGGTTTGAGCGGCTGCATATCGAGAAGACAGGACTTGGAAAAGTATTGTCGATCGGAATTCCGGCAGGGATTCAGGGCGCAATCTTTTCCATCTCGAATGTATTTATCCAGAGTGGAATCAATTCCTTCGGTGAGGATGCAATCGCGGGTTCGTCTCTGGCACTGAATTTTGAGTATTTTACTTATGATATTGCGAGTGCATTTGCACAGGCTGCAGTGACATTTACAAGTCAGAACTTTGGCGCCGGAAACCTGAAACGGTGCAGGAAGATCTTTTGGCTCTGTATGGCATTTGGCATTGGATTTACAGAGATTTTGAGTATCATTTTCATGATCTGGGACGATTTCTTTGTCAGCATCTATACGACCAGTCAGGCAGTTGCCGTATATGGTCTAATCCGTATGCACCGGGTATGTGCGTTGGAGGGTGTGACGGCAACCTATGAGGTTGGAAGTGCGGCACTGCGAGGTATGGGAAAATCGGTGGAGCCGTCTATCATCACGATTTTAGGCACGGTTGTGTTCCGTATGATCTGGATGGTTACGATATTCAAATGGTTCCCAACCTTCGATATGCTGATGAATGTGTACATTGCATCATGGATTTTTACAGGCGGGGCAATCTTTATCGTTTACCTGCATTATATGAAAAAAATGGGACGGACGTTTGTTAAATAAACCTATATGATGTATGCCCTGTCACCAATCCAACCATATTGTTTGGAGGCAGGTATGAATGAACATTTGTCAAAGCCGTTGCAGATGAATCAGATTATGGAAACATTGGCAAAATATTGTAGGAAGCTGTAACAACTAAAACAGAATCAGAGGTAATCAATGATGAAACCAAAACAGGAATATAACATGATATCCCGTGTAGATATCCTGCTGATCGTTGGAATTTTAATTCTGGCGGCAGCAGGACTTTTTGCATGGAAGAAGCTGCAAAAGCCGGGCGCATATGTCGATATCATGATTGATGGTAAATCGGTTAAAACCTTGCAGTTGGATAAGGACGCCAGCTACGAAGTGAAGCAGGAGGCAGGCGACAATACAGTCGTTGTACAGGATGGCGGTGTAACTGTGCAGAATGCTGACTGCCCGGATAAAATCTGTGAGAAACACCGGGCGATCAGCCAGACTGGGGAGACAATCATTTGTCTGCCGCATAAGCTGGTTGTGGAAATCAAAGAGTAGATGGACTAGAAGGAAAGAGACAGATATTATTGAAGAAAAAAAACAGACAAACAAATGACCACATACAATTAAATAATAATCATAAGATCGCACTGTGCGGTGTCCTGATCGCACTTGCCATGATCTTGTCGTATCTGGAAAGCCTGGTGCCAATCCACATGGCAGTGCCGGGAGTAAAACTAGGACTTGCCAATCTGGTTACAATCATTGCATTACAGAGACTGGATCTGAAATCGACGATTGTGATTTCGGTCGGACGCATCATCCTGTCGAACATTTTGTTTGGCAACATGGCAGTTCTGTTGTACAGTCTGGCCGGTGCGGCATGCAGTATACTGATCATGACGCTGCTCAAAAAATGCCGGATATTCGGACTGGTTGGAATCAGCGTTGCTGGTGCGGTATTCCATAATCTGGGACAGATTCTTGTCGCGGTTTGTGTGATGGGAAACGTGCGTATTTTTTATTATATGTTTGTCCTTTTGATTACGGGAACGGTCGCAGGCGTGGCAATCGGACTGCTAGCGTCCTTTTTGCTCAGAAATATACGTTTTTAGGCATAAAAGTTGTGAAATTAAGGACACATTTATTGATAAAAATTCCTACTTGTATTAAAATAATAGCAAATATTTATTAGAGTGGGGTCAGTACGATGAAACTAACTTTTAAAGGAGGCATCCATCCATACGAAGGCAAAGAACTTACGATGGATAAGGATGTAATTGAATATGTCCCAAAGGGAGATATGGTATATCCACTGAGTCAGCATATCGGCGCACCTGCGAAGGCAGTTGTCAAAAAAGGTGACCATGTTTTAGCAGGGCAGCTGATTGCAGAAGCCGGTGGATTTGTTTCTGCAAACATTCATTCATCTGTATCCGGAACAGTCAAGGCTGTGGAACCTAGACTGACTGCATCCGGTTCTAAGGTCAATTCGATCGTGATCGAAAATGACAATCAGTTTGAAGAAATTGAATATGTGAAAAATGAGAAGCCACTTGCGGAGCTTACAAAGGAAGAGATTTTGGAAGCTATCAAGAATGCAGGTGTTGTCGGCATGGGCGGCGCCGGATTCCCGACGAATGTTAAGCTTTCTCCGAAGAACGCGGATGAGATTGATTACATTATCGTCAATGCATCTGAGTGTGAGCCATATCTGACATCGGATTACCGTCGTCTGTTCGATGAGACGGACAAGGTGATCGAGGGCTTGCGTCTCGCACTTGCAATCTTCCCAAAGGCAAAGGGAATCATTGCGGTGGAAGACAATAAGCCAAAGGCGATTCAGAAGTTAAAAGAAGTGCTTGGAAATGACCCGGATATCAAGGTCAATTCCATGAAGACGAAATATCCAGAGGGCGCAGAGCGTCAGCTTATCTATGCCAATACCGGACGTTATATCAACTCGAAAATGCTTCCGGCGGATGCAGGCTGCATCGTGCATAATGTGGATACCGTGTATTCCATCTGTGAAGCTGTACGGCAGGGAAAACCATTGATTCAGAGACTGGTGACTGTGACGGGGGATGCGATTACGGAACCATGCAACTATCTTGTACGGACTGGTACAAGTTTTGCAGAGCTGATCGAGGCAGCCGGAGGATTTTTACAGGAACCGGAGAAGATCATTGCAGGTGGACCGATGATGGGAAAAGCCATCTACGATCTGAATATTCCAGTCACGAAATCGTCCTCTGCAATTCTCTGCATGACGAAGGATGAAGTTTCGGAATATGAGCCGAGCAACTGTATCCGCTGTGGCAGATGTGTGGAGGTTTGTCCAGGCAGAGTGATGCCGAACAAGCTTGCAACACTGGCAAGTCAGGGTGATCTGGAAGGTTTCCAGAAATTAAATGGTATGGAATGTTGCGAATGTGGCTGTTGTTCGTATGTATGTCCGGCAAAGCGGCATCTGACACAGACGATTGCAGGCACGAGAAAAGCCATCTTGGCAAATCGCAAGAAATAGGAGGTGCGAGAAAGTGGAACAGGAAAATTTGAAATTGAAGGTCTCTGCTTCCCCGCATGTGAGAAGCAAGGCAACAACATCGGACATCATGTTTGATGTTGTGATTGCGTTAGTCCCGGCAACGGCATTCGGCTTGTACATATTTGGCTGGTATGCAGCATTGCTGGTTGCAGTTTGTATCGGAAGCTGTGTTGGATTTGAGGCGCTGTATCAAAAATGCATGGGCAAGAAGGTAACAGTCGGAGATTTTTCTGCGGTTGTAACCGGATTGCTGCTCGCTTTGAACCTGCCGCCAAATCTTCCAATCTGGATGGCAATTGCTGGTTCTGCATTTGCAATCATCATCGTAAAGCAGCTTTTTGGTGGACTTGGACAGAACTTTATGAACCCGGCACTTGGAGCAAGATGCTTCCTGCTGCTGTCGTTCTCCCGTTATATGACAAACTTTGTATATGATGGTGTGGCAACTGCAACACCACTTGCAACACTGAAGCTTACCGGTATGGTAAACCTGCGCAGCATGTTTCTTGGATATACCGCAGGAACGATCGGTGAGACATCCGTGGTTGCGCTTTTGATTGGTGCGGTCTACCTGCTTTGCAAGAAGGTGATCAGCCCGAAGACACCTTTGATCTACATCGGAACCTTCACGATCGCAGTTGCAATCTACGCAGTAACACAGGATTATAATGTTCCGGTTTATGTGGCTGCACATCTGTGTGGTGGCGGTTTGATGCTTGGTGCATGGTTCATGGCAACCGATTATGTGACAAGCCCAATCACTTCCTCTGGAAAAGTAATTTACGCAATCGGACTTGGACTTTTGACATTTGTACTCCGTATCTTCGGCAGCAGTACCGAGGGCGTTTCTTATTCAATCATCATTATGAACCTGTTAGTGCCTCTGATTGAACGTGCAACCGTACCGAAGGCATTTGGCGAGGGGGCAGAGATCAAGGATAAGAAGCAGGCAAAGCTTGAAGCGAAAGAGGCAAAGAAGGAAGCAAAGAAAGCTTCAAAGGCAGAGAATGTTTCGGAAGGTGATGGCAAAGAACCAAAGAAGAAAGACAAGATGGATGTCAAGGGCATCGTGGCTGCAATCGTTGCAATCTGTGTGATTACGGTTGTGATGGGTGCTGCATTAGGTGGTGTCTACAGCGTGACAAAGGATCCGATTGAGAAGGTACAGGAGCAGGCGAAGAACGATGCCTATGCGGAAGTGCTTCCGGAAGCAACCCGTATTATGAGCGTGGAAGAGGATGGTAATGTCGTAAAACAGATCAATCCATTGCTGGAATCGTATGGATTTGAAAACGTGCATATTGACGATATCTGTGTCGGCGGTGATGATGAAAAAAATGAACTGGTTGGCTATGTTATCCTTATAACAAGTACAGCAGGCTATGGCGGAGATATCCAGATGGCAATCGGAATCAACACCGAGTATCAGATCACAGGTATTTCCTTCCTGACATTAAATGAGACGGCAGGTCTTGGTATGGAAGCGGATACGGATGAATTTAAATCACAGTTTATTGGTAAACAGGTGAACAAGTTTGAATATACAAAGACCGGTTCGACAAAGGACAGTGAGATTGATGCATTGTCCGGTGCGACGATTACCACATCGGCAGTAACAAATGCCGTCAATGCGGCACTTCGTACAATTCGATTCCTGACAACAGGAGGTGCACAGTAACATGGGAAAGATAGCAGAACGTTTAAAAAATGGTATTATTACAGAGAATCCTACTTTTGTGCAGATGCTTGGCATGTGTCCGACACTTGCGGTTACATCCTCTGCAATCAACGGACTTGGCATGGGACTTACAACGATGGTGATCCTGACGATGAGTAACTTTATGATCTCCCTGCTTCGGAAACTGATTCCGGACAAGGTGCGTATTCCTGCTTACATCGTTATCATTGCTTCATTTGTAACAATCGTACAGTTTTTACTGCAGGCATATATTCCAAGCCTGAACGACAGCCTGGGAATTTTCATTCCACTGATCGTTGTAAACTGTATTATCTTAGGTAGAGCAGAGAGTTATGCATCAAAGAATCCGGTGATTCCATCCATCTTTGATGGTATTGGTATGGGACTTGGATTTACAGTTGGACTGACGACAATCGGTATCATCCGTGAGATCCTTGGTTCTGGCAGCATCTTTGGATTCAGCTTTGTAAAGGCTGTTGAGAATTTTGCTGAGAGTCATGCAAGTGACAAGGTCTTTCAGATTTTGTCCGATCAGGGACTGTTCCAGCCGGCAAGCATTTTTGTATCGGCACCGGGCGCATTCCTTGTACTGGCATTTATCATTGCATTTATCAACCATCGTCATATCAAGAAGGCAAAGAAGACGGGCGAGAAGGCAGAGACATGCAGACTGGCAGATTGTGCAAGCTGTGCAAATATTATGTGCGCAGGCAAAGGAAAGGAGGAGTAGGATATGAATATTATTTTATTAGCGATATCCGCTGCTCTTGTGAACAATGTAATCCTGAGCCAGTTCATGGGTATCTGTCCATTCTTAGGAGTATCAAAGAAGGTAAGCACAGCGGCCGGTATGGGCGGTGCAGTTATCTTCGTTATGACGATCGCTTCGGCGGTGACAAGTGTGATTTATCGTTTCGTGCTTGTACCACTCAAGCTTTCTTATCTGAACACGATTGTGTTTATCCTGGTCATTGCAGCGCTTGTACAGTTTGTGGAGATGTTCTTAAAGAAGACGGTTCCATCGCTGTATGAGGCATTAGGCGTGTATCTGCCACTGATTACAACGAACTGTGCAGTGCTTGGTATCGCGCTCAAAAATGTGCAGGATGATTTAAATATCGGAGAGTCTATCATCAACGGTATGTTCTCCGCAGTCGGATTTGCAATTGCGATCATCGTAATGGCAGGTATCCGGGAGAAGATAGATAAAAACGATATACCGGAAAGCTTCAAAGGAGCGCCGATCGTGCTGATTACAGCCGGTCTTATGGCAATCGCTTTCCTTGGATTGAACGGATTGATTTAGAGGAGGCGAAGAAATGGGAACATCGATTTTGTACGCGGCTGCGGTCATTGGAATTGTCGGAATTTTAGCCGGAATCCTCCTGGGTGTGGCGAGCGAGAAGTTTAAAGTAAAAGTAGACGAAAAAGAAATCAAAGTACGTGAGGCACTGCCTGGCAACAACTGTGGAGGTTGTGGATATCCGGGCTGTGATGGCCTTGCGGCAGCGATTGCAAAGGGTGAAGCGAAGCCGGATGCCTGCCCGGTCGGTGGCGAAGCCGTAGCAAAGAAGATTGTAGAGGTTGTCGGTGGAGAGATCGACAGCGTCAGACATGTTGCACATGTGAAATGTGCCGGAACCTGTGAGAAGGCAAAGGATGTGTACGACTATGTCGGACCGGACGACTGCCAGATCGCAGCCAATGCACCGGGTGGCGGACCAAAGGGCTGCAGCTTTGGATGTCTTGGCTATGGTTCATGTAAGCGTGCCTGCCAGTTTGATGCAATTTCCATCGTAGATGGCGTGGCAGTTGTGGACAAGGATAAATGTAAGTCATGCGGGCAGTGTGTACTTGCCTGTCCAAGACATATTATCGAGATGATACCGGAAGATGCTGGTGCAATCGTCGAGTGTAATTCGAAGGAATTTGGTAAAGACGTAAAGGCAGTCTGCAACGCAGGCTGTATTGGTTGTGGTCTGTGTC
The DNA here is from genome assembly GCA_002431865.1 of Lachnospiraceae bacterium UBA5902. Classification (GTDB taxonomy): domain Bacteria; phylum Bacillota; class Clostridia; order Lachnospirales; family Lachnospiraceae; genus Coprococcus_C. The sequence goes on along the minus strand of DJEI01000014.1, from coordinate 9,639 downwards.
AGAGAAACTGTCCACAGGGCGCAATCACCGTGCAGGATCACCTCGCAGTTGTTGACTACGGGAAATGTACCGGTTGTGGCACATGTAAGGAAAAATGTCCGGTCAAAATTATAAAGTAGATGACATGTGTTAATATAAAGTGTATCAAGTTGTACATAATTACAATTCTGACACAGACCGTTGAAGCACACTGGTACTTAATGAATGGTAAACTCGTTTGCCGTGAATTTAGTACCACTGCGTGATGAACCGAGCGCGGAGGGCGTTTATGAATCGAAGATTCATAATTAGGATGCGCCCGACAACTTACCACAGAGCGAAGCGATGTGGTGATACCCGGGAGCGTGTCTGTGTGGAATTCGTAATTATATATAACTTGTATACCACGATATTAATACATAAGATGGGAGAAAAAATGGAAAGAGATTACGTTATTATCACAGATTCATCGAATGACCTGCCAGTCGGCTATGCCGAGGAGCAGGGAGTTGTGATCATCCCAATCAGCTTTGAAATCGGTGACGAAGTATTCGATGGAAAAGAAAAGACGCTGACGAACAAAGAATTTTATGACCGCATGCGTGCGGGACAGGGAACAAAGACAGCAGCACCGAATATCAACGATATCGAAGAGGAATTTGAAAAGGCACTGTCCGCAGGAAAAGACGTATTATTTACCTGTCTTTCTTCCGGCATCAGCAGCACGATCAACAACGCATTTGTATGCCGCGAAGAAATGCAGGAAAAATATCCGGATGCAGATATCTGTGTTTTTGATTCTATCTGCGCCTGTGGCGGACATGGTATGTTGATCTATCATGCGATTGAAAATAAGAAAAAGGGCATGTCAGCCAAAGAGAACATGCAGGCACTTGAGGAGTTAAAGCATCACATCGTTCATAAGTTTACGGTAGATGATCTGACTTACTTGCAGCGCGGTGGACGAATTTCCAAGACGGCGGCGATGATTGGTGGTATGATCCAGCTGAAGCCGGTATTACATGTGGATGCGGAAGGAAGACTTGCTGCAGAGAGCAAGGTGCGTGGACGCAAGAAAGCGTTAAACCAGCTTGTATCTGAGATGGAAAGCTGTGTAGGAAGTTATGCAGATAAACAGGAAATGGTATTAATCTGTCATGCAGACTGTCTGGAAGATGCAGAATATATTAAGGCAAAGGTGGACGAAAAGTTCCATCCGGATAAGATTATCATCAGCGAGGTTGGTCCGATCATAGGAGCACATGTAGGACCAGGAACGATGACGTTGTTCTTTTTAGGTGACAAGCGATAAGCAGATGCATATACTAACTATAAAAAGCGAAGGTATGCGATGCGCTTTTTAGAATTAAAAGAAAAAGAAGTTATAAACTGCAAGGATTGCAGCCGGCTCGGTTATGTTGCCGATGTCGAGTTTGATTGTGAGACTGGAAAGATACTTGCAATCATCGTTCCGGGACCGGGCAAATTATTCTCCTGCTTCGGATCCGGGACAGAATATTATATCCGGTATTGCAACATTGTGCGTATCGGACCGGACATTGTTCTGGTTGATATCGATGCCTGTGATATACGGAAAATTCAGGGAGGAAAGGAATAAACATATGAAGTGCCCATTTTGCGGAGATGATAATACGCGCGTGATTGACTCAAGACCAGCAGATGATAACGAGGCAATCCGTAGAAGAAGACAGTGTGATGAGTGTGGAAAGCGTTTTACCACGTATGAGAAAGTTGAGACGATTCCTTTGATCGTAATCAAGAAGGATAAGAACCGTGAGACGTATGACCGTTCCAAGATTGAGTCCGGTGTTGTACGTTCCTGCCATAAGCGTCCGGTGTCGGTTGACCAGATCGAGGAATGCGTGGATGAGATCGAGAACAAGATTTTCAATCTCGGTGTACGTGAGATTGAGAGCGAGAAGATCGGCGAGATTGTAATGGATCAGATCCGTGATCTGGATCAGGTTGCATATGTACGTTTTGCATCCGTTTACCGTCAGTTCAAGGATGCAGACACTTTTATGAGCGAACTGAAGAAGCTTCTGGATACAAAGTAAGCGAAACGGAAAGGGATGCTATGGACTATATCAAACTGATCGAGGGTGCAGAGGGCGAGATTGTTGAGAAGAAATCCCGTTTTATTGCGCAGATTGCCCCGGTTGAGACAGAAGAAGAGGCGTATGCATTTATCGAGAAGATCAAGAAGAAACATTACGATGCAAGGCATAATTGTTTTGCATTTTCCGTGGGCATTGAGCTGCCGCTTCTCCGTTTTTCGGATGATGGAGAACCACAGGGAACTGCGGGAAAGCCGATGTTAGAGCTGATTCAGAATTCCGGAATCCATGATATCTGTGTCGTTGTGACACGATATTTCGGAGGCACACTGCTTGGTACGGGCGGACTTGTCCGTGCATATACACAGGCAACGAAGGAAGCTTTGGAAGCGTGTACGACGAAGCGGATGCAGCAGCTGCTTCCGGTTCTTATACGCACGAATTATACGGATATGGGAAAAATACAATATATCCTGAATACGAGACAGGCTGCGATCATCAACACGGAATTCGCAGAGGATGTGGTCTTTACGGTACATATTCCGGTTGGCGATGCAAAAGCAGTCTTAAATGAGATAACGGATGCGACGAATGCAAGAGCGCAGATCGAAGAACAGGACGAGATTTTTGGATGATCTCGTCCTGTTCTTCGTTTGTATCATATTAAATTTATGTTTTAATAATCTGAAAATGTGATATCATAGAATATAATTCACGAAGAAATACGCGATAGCAATGAGTAAAAATATCGGAATCAGCTTGGCGAGTGTCCGGCTTTTTTTGATGAACGCCGAAAGCACTAGCGAAAGAAGATAAGCGAACAGGCTGACAAGCGTTACCTGCGGCAACGTTGCTGTTCCGTAGGTGATTATGTTACATAGCATGCCGATTCCGTAAATTGGAAGGATACCTGCTAAAAGTCCCGTGCATAAAATACCATATCTGCGTCTGCCGGAAAGCGCAATGTAGATGCCACGTTCCTGATCCTGTAAGAACAACATCAGGCTGAACAGAGAAGCAAACAGGACGAGCAGACAGGTACATTCGTAGATTGGCAATTGGATACGATAGGTATTTTCCTTATAATCGTAAGCGCCGTCTGTGACAGAGGACATACGGAAGATTGTGTCACTGTTCATATATGCCTGCATGCGGCTTTTTAACTCTTCGGATAATGCTGCATCGTCGATCGTGTCAACCAAGATCTGTGGGGATGTAACCTTAAAGATATAATGGAAGAATGTCTCGCTGATGGCAGAGGAAAGTGTGCTTGCACTTGTCTCATATAAGGATACCTTTGGCTCCCCGGAACCATCGATATAGCCGGAAAAAAATCCGTCCGGCAGGACAAACCCGCATTCTGCATCGCCCGCCTGTACATCCCGGATCACTTCGTTGGACGTATCGACATAATAAAACTGATAGAGTGAAGCACTGGCATCTAATTCCTCTTTGAACTGCGTCGTATACGCACTGGTATCTTCCAGATATACGGCAACACGAATCTCTGTGGACTGACTTTTTGCTGGAAGCAATGCATAGATTCCGGTTAAGATGAGCAGGACGCCCAGCATGCACCAATATAGCTTTCGATATAAAATTCGTTTCCATGCGACAATCAGTCGGTTCATAATAAAACTCCCAAATGTTTAATAAAGTGCGTGGCAGAAAAGCTGCATCACATACGTTCCTGGTAGATATGGACGAATCTGCTGTATTACCTTTGGCAGCAGGACATCCGGCAGAAGTCCGCCACCGCAGTAGGCAAGCACCAGTACGACAAATAACAGACAGATATTTGCGGAAAAGGTACTTCTGGAAAATGTTGCGATTCCGGCAATCAGCAGTGCAATTAAAAGCAGTGCCGGGATAACTGTCAAAAGCCCGGTCGCATTTACGTGTCCCATCCAGACAGAGATACCAATATAGCACGGCAGAAACAGGATATACAGAGCAACAAATGTATGGATCGTGTTTGCTGCCAGTATATGTCCGCGGTTTAAATGATACAGCTTCATGCATTCACGGATGCCATTTCCGGTTCCCTGTAAATAGGGGATCAGAAGAAACGCCAGAAAACAGAGGCTTAATATAATTGCAAATGCAGCATAGTGCTGTGTGAGTGACACGCTTCCTGCATTCTCAGCCGGCAGCGTTTCCACATAATTTGCTTTGTTCATGACACGGTCGAGATATACGAAGTTCACGCGGTTGGAAAGCTCGTGTACCTGTTCCGGCGTAAATTCATGCGCACGTGTGGTGTCAAGTCCGCTGTAAATACCAGCCTGAGCGGTTCCAAGCAGTCCGGCGTAGGACATGAACAATTCATTGATAATGTAAGAGGAGATGGAACTGTTGTCGTAGACGACGATGTCGAGCGGTACATTTGTGCTGTCCATGATTCCGGAGAAAAACTGCTTTGGGACAATGATAAGATACAGAATTTCATGTGAAGCGAGCTTGTTGTAGCCTTCCTCAATACTGCTTACCTGTACGAGCTGGACGGTTTCTTCCATTCCGTCTAAATCCTGTAACATACCGATGCCAAGCTGGTTTAAATCCAGATTGTCGTCCTGTGGCAGATAGTACCCAATCGAAATTGCGGAAAATACATTTTCCTTATACAGATGTCTGGATAGATAAAAGCCTGCGGTTCCGGTCAGGAGAAGCAACAGCAACAGGGAGACAAACATAGACGGCAGATAGTGCAACAGCCGTTTGTAGTTGGCACGGATGAAATTGAAAAATATATGGATGTGAGACATAAGTTCCTCTTAAAATTAATTTCTTAGCAGGTCAATATAATTAGTGCCATCCGGCAGATGCGATGCATCACAGAGAGTGCCATTTTTCAGCAGATAGACTGTGTGGCAGAACTGGAAAACAGCTTCCTCATGGGAGGCAATCACAATGGAATTTCCAAGGCTTAAATAATAACGCATAAACTGCATGGCATCCTGCTTGGCTGGCAGATCCAGTGCTGCAAACGGTTCATCCATCAGCAGGATCTGAGGGGCATCGAGCAACGCACACGCGAGACTGAGCCGCTTTTTCATACCACCAGACATATTTTTGACCGGGGTATCCAGAAATGTCTGGATTCCAAGCTGGGCGAGCGGTGGTGTCTGTAACGCCTGCAGAATTTCAGATTTGCGTTTGCTCGTCCACATGCGCAGATTATCCACAGGCTTTAGCTCATCGTAGAGCGGATTTTCCTGTGGGACATAGCCCATTTTTACATCTGGTATTCCGGCATATTTTTTGGCGATGCAGGAAAGCAGTGTAGATTTTCCCGAGCCGTTGACGCCTAAAATCCCGATGGCACAGCCTTCCGGGACGGGAAAAGACACATCGTTCAGCACCTGTTTTTTTCCGTATGATTTTGAGATATGTTCAATCTGAAACATAATAACTCCTTTTTGTATGAAGATGAATGCAGGCTCATTTGCAACAATTTCTCCGGCATACATCCAATGCCTCTTGTTCTTTGAATTAAGATAGCATTTTTAGGTAGAATATACAAGTAGAAAGCGTGGATAAGTGGATTTTGTCTATGGACTTTATATTACAAATTTGCTATAATTTTAAACAGATATGACATGGCGTGTATTTATGAGCAACGGAAATTTGTTAGAACGAAAGACGTGGGGTACATACATTATGAATGGAATGAGATTAGCAAAGAAAAATGATCTGGCGATGAAGGTGATGGCTGCGTTTGCAATCGCGAAAATCGCAGTATTGATTATCAATCATAAGACGCAGAAGGGATTCGTACCGCTGCTGGTTTTATTTGCATTGTTTGCAGTTGGAAATATTGTATTCCAGCTGATCAATGACCGCAGCGAGCTGATGAAATTTACATCGGTCACAGCATTTTCTGTGCTGGTACTTGTGTCTGTATTTGTATCCGGCTCGGTGATGGATGCACTTCCAATCTTTATCGCGATGGGTATGTGCATTATTTATATGGATACATTTCACATTCGTGTGACTTGTGGCGCATCAACACTTGGTATTTTAGTTGAGACAATTATCCAGATTGCAAAGCACGGATTTGCCCCATCGGTTACATGGGTAGAGATTCTGCTTTTGGCAGCAATTTTCACATTCGGTATTCTGATGGCTTGTAACATTACACTGCGCGAGCAGGAGACGGATCGTCAGGAGATTGAGTACCATGTTGCATATCAGGAAGAAATCACAGAGAACATGGTAAAGGTCGTAGATAACGGAAATGCACATATTGAACAGCTTCAGTCGAAGCTGGATAATTTCCAGGCAGCAACAGCGGAGGTTACGAAATCTGTCGATGCGATTTCAACGGGCGTTACGGATACCGCAGAGAATATGGAAGTGTCAACAACGATGACACAGCAGATTCAGGATATTATTGATAACCTGATCGACGTCAAGGACAACACCGTACAGTCGACACAGCGTGCAATCGAATCTGTAAAGTCCGGGTTGGATATTATTGAAAGTCTGAAAGATAAGTCCGATGATATCAATGTTGCAAATGAGGATGTAACACGTGTATCCGAAGAACTCTGCGAGAAGATCCAGTCCGCAGAGGAAATCACACAGATCATCTATCAGATCTCCAGTCAGACAAACCTGCTTGCGTTAAATGCAAGTATTGAGGCAGCGAGGGCAGGAGAGCAGGGACGTGGATTTGCCGTGGTTGCAGATGAGATCCGCAAGCTGGCAGATGATACAAGAAGTTCGATTGACAGTATCACACAGCTTTTGAAGGGTGTGACAGATCTTGCCAACCATACCTCTGATCTGGTTCGTCGTAGTGTCGATGCCGTATCGGAACAGGCAAAATATATTGAGGCGGCAGATGGAAGCTTTCAGACGATTGCCGGTGCAGTGGAAGAGTTATCTGGCGATATGAAGCAGCTGGATAAGCTTTCCGGCAATCTGGATGCGTCGAACAATTCCATCATTGACGGACTGGCAAACCAGCAGGCAGCCAGCGAGGAGATCGCTGCAAACGCGCAGTCTTCCGCAGATCTGTGTGAGACAAATCTGAACGAATTAAATGGTGTTATTGATGAGTTAAATGAGATTGCGAAGATCATCGGAAGTCTGCGGGCGGCCGACTTGGACGAGATCAATAAGATATTAGAAGAGACAACGGTACAGACAGCAAAAGGCGATACAACCGATTATTCCGATTATTTCTCGGAGGATGACGGAACAGCGGCAGAGATTCCGACGATTGCATCCGCAGAGGAAGAGGATGCACAGGCTGGGATGAATGAAAAAGTTGAATTTCAGAAAGCAGCAGAAGACAGTGGAAACTCAGAAAATCAGGATGAAGAAATAAGGGAAGATACCGAACCGGAAGTGGATACAGCATATGATGTGGAAACAGACGAAGAGGGCTCTGATCAGGAATAATCAGTAGTCCTCCTCGATGACTTGAAAGTCAAGATAATCAAAATCGATGGATTCGATGAAATTGTCCTGCGTGAACCGGGTTCTTGCATGACGAATAAAATCCTGCTGGTTGGATTTTAACCAGATAGGCTTCGCTAGATCAAAGGTGTAGCATAGCTCGTCAAGGGCGGCATACACCTTTTTTGTACGCGTCATGGTGTAGTCTTCGATGCAGACGGTATGGTCTTTGACGAGACGATTATCTTTCATTATTTTTCCCCAGATACGAAACATAGTATCACCTGCCTTGGTAGTATAAAATATGTCACAGAGAATGAAATCGTGTTCCTTGTGACAAAATTATTATATCGGGCATAAGGCAAAAAAACAAGCAAAGATATCAAGTGATTTAAAATAAAGGAGCAACAGTATGAGTTACAAATTGATTACCAAAGATGGTAGTGCCAAGCGTGGTGAATTTACAACGCCGCATGGCGTGATTCAGACGCCGGTCTTTATGAATGTCGGTACAGCCGCTGCCATCAAGGGTGCGGTATCGACCGAGGATCTGCAGACAATCGGAACGCAGGTGGAACTGTCGAATACCTATCACCTGCATGTCAGACCGGGTGATGAAGTTGTGAAGAAGCTTGGCGGTCTGCACAGGTTTATGGTGTGGGACAAGCCAATCCTGACCGATTCCGGCGGATTTCAGGTGTTTTCCCTTGCAGGTCTGCGCAAGATCAAAGAAGAAGGTGTAACATTCCATTCGCATGTTGATGGATGTCTCATTTTCATGGGACCAGAGGAGAGTATGAGGATTCAGTCAAACCTTGCATCTACGATTGCAATGGCGTTCGATGAGTGTGCACCGGCAAAGGCAGATCGTTCCTACATCCAGCCGTCGGTAGACCGTACAACACGCTGGCTGGAGCGATGCAAGCGCGAGATGCAGAGATTGAACAGTCTGGAAGACACGATCAACAAACAACAGATGTTATTTGGCATCAATCAGGGTGGAATCATCGACGATATCCGTATTGAGCATGCGAAGCGGATTACGGAGATGGATCTGGACGGTTATGCGATTGGTGGCCTGGCAGTCGGAGAGACACATGCAGAGATGTATCACATCATTGAGTCGGTCGTACCATATCTGCCAGAGAACAAACCAACCTATCTGATGGGTGTGGGTACACCGGCGAATATCTTAGAGGCAGTAGAGCGGGGCGTTGATTTCTTTGACTGTGTATATCCATCCCGAAACGGCAGACATGGACATGTCTACACGAATCATGGCAAGCTGAATCTGTTTAACGCGAAATATGAACTGGACGAACGTCCAATCGAGGAAGGCTGCGGATGCCCTGCATGTAAGAAGTATTCAAGAGCGTATATCCGTCATTTGCTTAAAGCAAAGGAAATGCTTGGAATGAGATTTTGCGTCTTGCATAATTTATATTTTTATAATAATATGATGAAAGAGATTCGGGAGGCAATCGAAGAACATCGTTATAGTGAATATAAACGACAGAAATTGGAAGGCTTTCAAAATCAAGAATAAATAAAAGGAGTTTTAAGACATGTTATTAACATTACTGGAATCAGCAACAACATCAAAGCAGCCAAGTGGATTGTTCTGGGTCATCTACATTGTAATCTTAGTCGGATTCATGTGGTTACTGATCATCCGTCCACAGAAGAAGCAGAAGAAGCAGATGGAAGATCTGCACAAGGCAATGGAGCCGGGTGACAACATTATGACCACAGGCGGTTTCTATGGTACAATCCTTGATATCGTAGATGATACAACCGTTATCGTAGAGTTCGGTAACAACAAGAACTGCCGTATCCCAATGCACAAGAACGCGATCGCTGAGATCGAAAAAGCAGGTTCCGCAGTCGTAAAGGATGAGGAAGAGGATACAGAGAAGGTCGAGAAGAAAGAAGACAAAAAAGCAGATAAGAAGCTTGGAAAAACAAAGGAATAATCCGGGTTTGTCATGGGAATGCAGACACTAGCCATGCTTGCACATTCTACAAAAAATGACAAAAAAGGTGTAGACGAATTTATGACTTTGTGAGAAAATGTAGTTGATGGTGCTTTGCATGAAAAAAGCATCTCTCTATAAAATTTTAATATTGAAAGGAGTTCCACAATGATTTACACGAAGGAAGTTGAAAACATGTGCCC
>DJEI01000065.1 GCA_002431865.1 Lachnospiraceae bacterium UBA5902 | reverse complement strand
GCGAGTTTCGCAATTACCTATTTGAGAATTGTAAAATGTACCCCTCATTCTCTCCCCACATATATCCTAAATACAATTCGCGCATATAAATGTATTGAAACTAAGAAATACTAAATGTTCTGCTACACCTATTCTATCTGTACGAAACCGCTGCCAATTCGCCATCCATGGCTCAGTGGCAGCTTACCTGAACATCGTGTTCAGGTATTTCTGATATTGTTCGGAACATTAAGTATTTCTAAGTTCCAAACATATCTATATGCTGCGAATCTGTATTTGAATATATGTGTTAGAAATATTGGATTTTACATTTTCCAATTCATATTTAATTTTAATAAAATTCTTTAATCGTAGACCTTCTTTTAAGCGGCCACCTTCTTCTTGAGTACTCCGATCAGCAAAGCAGAAATGATACTTCCGACTACCAGTGCGAGGAGATACATTGCGGCGTGTCCAACAACCGGGAATACGAAGATTCCACCGTGAGGCGCCATCAGTGTACAGTTAAATGCCGCGGAAAGTCCACCAGCGGCACCGGCACCAACCACACATGCCGGGATGACATGCAACGGATCGGTTGCGGCAAATGGGATAGCTCCCTCTGTGATGAAGGATAGTCCCATAACGAAATTTGTAGGGCCTGCCTTACGCTCCTGCTCTGTGAACTTGTTCTTGAACAACAGGGTTGCGATTGCGATCGCGATTGGTGGAACCATACCTCCAATCATAACCGCTGCCATGATATCATAATTTCCAGCTGCAATCTGCGCGGTACCGAATACATACGCTGCCTTGTTGACCGGGCCACCCATATCGACTGACATCATCGCACCAAGCAATGCGCCGAGCAGGATAATATTTGCGCCACTCATATTCTTCAAACCATTGTTCAAAGCGGTATTGATAAATCCAACAACCGGTTCTATCACAAATACCATACCCGCTCCGGTAATCAGCAATCCGAAGACCGGAATCAGCAGGATCGGCACCATTCCTTCGAGTGCAGAAGGAAGCTTCGAGAAAATCTTCTTAATCAGCAATACAACATAGCCTGCCATAAATCCGGCAACCAGTGCGCCGAGGAATCCGGACTTTCCATTTGCAGCAATGGCTCCACCCAGGAAACCAAGCGCAAGTCCCGGACGATCCGCGATACTCATTGCGATAAATCCGGCGAGGATCGGAAGCATAAATCCAAATGCGGCACCACCAACCTGTGCCTTCAGGAAATATGCGATTGGTGTCAATGTACCGAAGTTACTCTTTACATCTGCAACCGAACCATACTTGTTGATCAGATACTGTGGGACGTGATTTAAGTCCACGGTCAGTCCATCAATCAGGAATGCAAGTGCGATCAGAATACCACCACCAACGACAAATGGTAACATATGGGATACACCATTCATCAGATGCTTGTAGATCTGGTGTCCGGCACTTTCCTTACCTTCCGTCTCTTTACTTTCCACTGCATCACCGCCAGCCTCGTAGATGGCAGCCTTGCCTTCTGCTGCGCGTGTCAGCAGCTCTTCTGCTTTGTTGATACCGTCTGCTACTTTACAGATGATGACTTTCTTACCGTGGAAACGATTCATCGGCACCTGTGTATCTGCAGCTACGATAATCGCATCTGCTTCTTTGATTTCCTCTGCAGTCAATACGTTCTTGGCTCCGCCAGAACCTCTGGTTTCTACCTTGACCGCGTATCCCAATTCCTTTGCTTTCTTCTCCAATGCCTCGGCAGCCATATAAGTATGTGCGATTCCGGTCGGACATCCGGTTACTGCCAGAATCTTCTTTGTGGCTTCGGTGATAGTGGGAATCTCTTTCTCCTGGTTCGTATCACCATTTTCCGCCTTGTCAATGATACTTAAGAATTCATCTGCTGTCTTTGCAGATTTCAATGCATTTGTGAAATCTGCATCCATAAGCAGTACGGATAATTTGCTCAGTACATCGAGATGTACGTTGTCAGCGGTATCCGGTGCTGCAATCAGGAACAACAGATATACCGGCTCTCCATCCAACGAATCGAAACCGACACCATCCGGGATTACCATCGCTGCAAGTCCTGCCTGCTTCACCGCTGCCGACTTACAATGCGGAATCGCGATTCCTTCTCCAATTCCGGTTGTTCCTTCCTGTTCTCTTGCATACACACCCTTGCGGTATGTGTCAACATCTGCAATCTTTCCGCTCTGAGCCATCAATGCTATGGCACGATCCAGTGTCTCTTTCTTTGAGCTTACCTTAGCACCAAGGTAAATGCTCTTCTTGTCTAACAGATCTGTAATTCGCATATGCAACCCCTCCTTCATCATTTTTTCCCGAAGGTCTTTGCAAGTAAACCTTCAACTTCTTCCTTCGTTGCAAGTTCTTCCGAAAATGCACTCGCACTTCCGGTACATACACCCATTTCAAATGCGTTTTTATAAGCATCTGCTCCGCCATCTGCGAGCAGATATCCTGCGATAAATCCGGCGACCATCGAATCTCCGGCACCTACGGAGTTCTTCACCATTCCCTTTGGTGCTTCTGCCCGGTACTCACTTCCGTCCCCTGCAAGGAGAACCGCGCCGTCGCCCGCCATCGATACGAGCACATTTCTCGCGCCCTGCTCCTGCAGCTTCTTCGCATATCTGCATACATCATCCTTATCTTTGATCTCCACGCCGAAGATCTCACCAAGCTCAAAATTGTTCGGCTTGATCATGAACGGCTTATATGAAAGCACATTCATCAGAAGATCTCTTGTGGCATCTACAACGATCTTCAATTTCTTGTCCTGCATACGCTTCATGATATCCATATATGCGGACTGCGGCATACTCTCCGGAATCGAGCCTGCCAGAACAAGGATATCGCCCTCCTGCAAGGTCTCTAACTTCTGATATAACAATTCCAGCGTATCCGCAGAAATCTTCGGTCCCTGTCCATTAATCTCAGTTTCTTCCTTCGCACGGATCTTGACATTAATTCGTGTCATGCCTGCATCTAACTCAATAAAATCACTTTCCACACCTTTCGCTTTCAGCATGGATTTCAAAACCTCTCCGGTAAATCCTGCCGTAAATCCAAGTGCCTGATTCTCAAATCCAAGATTCTTCAACACCATAGATACATTGATTCCTTTTCCACCCGGCAGAATCTTCTCTCCGCTGGTACGATTGACATACCCCAGATTCACACAATCCAGATCCTGCACATAGTCGAGAGATGGATTAAATGAAACAGTGTAAATCATATGCTCACCTCCGTGATATTCTTCATTCCTTTGTACTCATTATTTTCAATCTTCGTTGTAATTATCCTTGCAGACTTGAATTCTGCAAAACTAATCGAACAAATCTCACCAAATTTGCTGCTGTCACACAGCACATAGCGTTCCTTCGTCTTCTGCATGGATTTCTTTTTGACCATTGCTTCTTTGACATCCGGTGTGGTAAATCCGTTTGCCTTTGTCACGCCGTTCGCACCCCAGAAACCCTTCGTGAGTTCAGATCACGCCGAATCGTGGACTCGGAAATATCAAGAAGCTGCATCAGTTCCTGTACGGAAACGCTGTGTCTTTGTTCTACCGCTGCAAGTATCGCCTGCTGTCTTTCTTCTCCTAACATGTTTCTCCTTTCAGTCAAAATCCGTCAAAGAATCATGTCCATTATACTATATCCAAAAAACAGATATAAAAAACGGACAGTTGACTGTAAATCAACTGTCCTACATGCATTTATTCCTATGTTATTATTATGCCATCTGCGTCTGATACAGCGCTTCAATCTCTTCTTTTGTTGCAAGCTCCTCGGAGAATGCACTGGCACTTCCGGCACAGATACCAAGCTTCAACGCATACTCGTAATCGTCACGCTCGATATAACCGGCAAGGAATCCGGCAAGCATCGAATCACCGGCACCAACAGAGTTCTTTACCTGTCCCTTTGGTGCGGCTGCGCGGATTACTCTGCCATCCTCGGTCACAAGAACTGCGCCCTGATATGACATAGATACGAGTACATTTCTGGCGCCACGCTCCTGCAGCTTCTTCGCATACATCTCTGCCTGATCCATCGTCGTTACTTCCACACCGAACAGGTTTCCAAGCTCGGTACGGTTTGGTTTGATCAAAAATGGATGATATGAAAGCACATTCGTGAGCAGTTCTCCGGTCGCATCCACAATAATCTTATTGTTATTGTATTGCAGCATCTGCATGATATCCATATACGTTGTCTTGGACATGCTGTCCGGCAGACTACCTGCAAGTACCAGATAATCATCCTGATCCAGATATCCAAGCTTCTCATAAAGCTCTGCGATATCCTCGCTCTTAATCTCCGGTCCCTGTCCGTTGACCTCTGTCTCATCGCCACAGCGCATCTTGACGTTGATACGTGTCAGGCCATTTGCGATATCAATGAAATCTGCGTTCATATCCCGCTGCATCAACAATGCCTTCAAAGCATCTCCGGTAAAGCCAGACGTAAAACAGATCGCACGGCTGTCAATACCGAGATTCTGCAATACGATTGATACATTGATTCCCTTTCCACCTGGCAGAATCTTCTCGCCTGTCGTACGATTCACCTGGTTGCGCTCAAACTCCGTCAAATCCAGAATATAGTCCAGCGACGGGTTAAATGTTACTGTATATATCATATTTTTCCCTTTCTCTCTATGAGTAAATCCCGAACCAATACACTAATTTTATAATACCCTATTCCCCTCGTGATTGTAAATGTTTTTTTATCTATACATTCTGTTCATGCAATACAAGCCTGCACTGTCTGATTTATTTTCTGACAGAATAAATACAGATCTGACCGCTCTCTAATACAATTGGCTGGCTATTTGATGTTCCCTCTGCAATCGACTGGCATACATCATTGTTCTTCTCAGTCTCGCCCGCACAGGCATCGTCCGCAAAATCAAAGCTATCCAGCAGCTTCTCTAACGTCTCGTCTTCCTTCACCGGAACTGTCATACATTCCTTGCCCCAGTTGGAAATCACAAGTACCCGCTGTGATTCGCCTTCCCGGAAAAATGCAAAAATGTCCGGATGCTCCTCCATATATGCATCCGCCGGTGCAAACCGACCGTCTACCAGTGCATCTGCATAGTCCGGATTCTTCCGAAGAGCGATTAGCTTCTTATAATAATGTAACACGGATGCAACATCCTTCTGCTCGTCCTCCACGTTAATATCAGTATGGTTCGGATTCAGGATCATCCACGGGGTTCCGGTTGTAAAACCTGCGCCGTCACCGCCATTCCATTGCATCGGTGTCCGCGCATTGTCCCGGCTGTATGTATTACACAGGGCAAGTGCCGCTTCTTCCGTAAATCCATGCTTCATCGCACGTATATACTGATCCTTCGTGTTGATATCATCGTACTGATCCAACGAAGTGAAATCCATGTTCGTCATGCCGATTTCCTGTCCCTGATACAAAAACGGAATACCATGCTCCATCATCATGATCGTACCAAGCAGCTTCGCGCCGGTCTTCTTATCGATCCATGGTGGCAGGAATACATCCACACCGCGCGGCTCATCATGATTCTCGATGATGTTCGCCATGAATCCGACATCCTGCGTTGCAAGCTGGGAATCAATTACCGCCTTTTTCAACATTTCCGGTGTGACTGTGACGGTTCCGTACCAGCCACCCTCCTCACAGTTTGTGAGCAGATGCAGTGTAAAATCAAAGATCGTAGAAAAATGTCCCTGCTCGCCAATGAATTCTGCCAGCTTGCCTTGCTCCATGTTGAACACTTCGCCTACGGTAAATGCATCCTTTTTCGCAAAGGTATTTGTTTTCAGATCCCCCAGCATATCGTCGACAGTGTGCGCTCCCGCATTTGCAGTCTCGATAATCCGGTCCACCGAGCAAAGTCCGTCCGGTCCATCTGCCGGGAAGGATGGGAATGTTGTATCTTTCTTAATGTTGATGATTGCATCGATCCGGAAGCCTGCAATTCCCTTGTCGAGCCACCAGTTGATCATCTCATACAGATCTTTCAATACCTCCGGATTGTTCCAGTTTAAGTCCGGCTGTTCCTTCGCAAACGAATGATAATAATACAAATCATCCGTGCCTTCTACCTTCTCCCACATATTTCCACCGAAATATGAGCGGTAGTTGCTCGGTGCGTGTCCATCTTTCCCTTTCTCAAAATAAAACCGCTTTGCATATGGTCCTTCCGGATCTGCAAGTGCCTTTTGGAACCACGCGTGCTGATCGGAACAATGATTCACAACGAGATCCATAATAATATACATATCCCGCTTCTTCGTCTCTGCGATCAGCTGTTCCAGATCTTCCATCGTACCAAAACACGGCGCAATCTTATAATAATCAGAAATATCATATCCCTGATCAACAAACGGTGACTCATACACCGGACAGATCCAGAGGATATCTACCCCTAAATTCTTCAGATAATCAAGCTTGCTGATGATACCCGGAATATCACCGATTCCGTCGCCGTTGCTGTCACAGAAGCTCTTCGGATATATCTCATATGCGACTTTATCATGCCACCATTTTTTATTCATTTGTTACTCCTTTACGGACAATATAATTACCATTACTAAAATACATGCCATTCCTACCAGATCCATCGTCGTCATTACTGTGCCAAGCCACAACACAGAAAAAAGTGTCGCTGAAACCGGCTCCACGCTGGAGATCATGCTGGCACGCACAGGACCGATGTCGTGCACGCCCTGTAAGAACAACAGAAATGCCATCATTGTTCCGATGAATACCATCGCAGCAACTGCTAATACTCCATGGAAATCGAGATGTACCGGAATCGTCCACACCTTGACGATACAGCTATATGCCACGCCACAGATCAGCATGCCATAGCCAACGACCGGCTGACTGCCCCATTTCTTGAGCATCCGCTCCGGAAGCAGTGTATACATGCAGAATCCAAATGCCGCAAGCAAGCCCCATTTCAATCCTGCCTTCGAGATACTCATCTGATGGATATTTCCATGCGTTGCGATCAAAAATGTACCGCCGACCGCCAGCAGCACCGCTATAATCTCCCGGAACTTCGGTGGACGCAGTCTGCGCACACAGGAAATAATCAGCACCATCACAGGTGCCAGATACTGCAGTGCCGTTGCAATCCCGGCATTCGTATGATGAATTGCCTCTAAATATGCATACTGGCACAAGCCCACGCCGAAGATTGCAAACAGGATAATCCCGAAGAAATCTCGTGTGGATTTGAATATGTCAAATGCCGCTTTCCGCTCGCGGATAATATATGCAATTGTGAGGATCACGCCGGTAACAAGCATACGCATACAGGAAAGCCATGCCGCGTTGATGTTGTAGTGCGAAAACAAAAACTGTCCGCAGGCCCCCGAAAATCCCCACGAAATCGCACCAACCAACACACACAGCACGCCGCGTAACTGATTGCCATGTGTACCCTCATCATAATTTTTCCGTTTACTCATTGCTGATTTACCAGAACGGCTTTGATCTCATCTACATTCGCATATCCATTTTTTTCCATGATATACTTCAAAGCCTCCTGAATATCCTCCTCTGTCAGAATAATCCGCTTGCTCTCCTCTGTGACGACCGTACATCCGCCCTTCATATCACAGCATCTGCCACTACAATTATTCTTCTGTATATTTTTCCGGCTGATTGCTCCGATTTCCTCCAGCGTATTGATCATACGGTACACAGTTGCAATACCGATACTGTTATCCCGCTTATGCGCCAGAAAATAAACTTCCTTACAACAGGTATATTCTTCATTCGCAATAATATCGACGATCAGCTTACGCTGCTCTGTCAGACGATATCCATGTTCCTTGAGTGACGCAAGAATCTCTTCCTTACTGCTTGCTACCTGTCCGATTGTTTCCTGATCGTTCATTCTGTCACCTCTTCCATCTTCTTCCTTTTTAATCCTCTAACAACAATCCGATACAAGACGATTGATGCACTCGTTCCGATCGTCCACCCGACCGGCCATGCGAGCCAGATTCCGGTACTGCCCCATTCCTTTGAGAAAAGCGCGGCTAAGATCACGCGCAGGAACAGATCCAGAAATGTTGTAATCATAAACTGTTTCATCGCACCGACGCCCCGCAGAACACCATCTGTAATCAGCTTAATCGACACCACAAAATAAAATGGTGCTAATATATGTAAAAATTCAACGCCAACCTTCTTCGCCTCAGCACTGTCTGCGTCCATGAAAAGCTGAACCAGACTACCACTGCACAGAAGGTACAATAATACAACCGGCACACACGTAAGGAAGATCAGTTTCAATGCTGCCTTGCATCCCTGACTGATCCGTTCAATCTTCTGTGCACCGAGATTCTGTGCAGCAAAATTCGAGACACCATTTCCAAGCATCGTAAATGTCGTAATAACCATGTTATTGAGCTTCACCGCTGCTGCATATCCCGCGATCACGTCCGAGCCAAAGTTATTGATGATACTCTGGATAATAATATTTCCGATCGACACAAAGCCCTGCTGCAGGGTACTTGGAATCGCAATCTTCAGCATCTTGCCAAAGATCTCTCCGGAAAATACCGGCACCTTCTGATGTCCTTCCTGCTCATCCTTGATCTTCCGTAGCCGAAGCAGCACAACGATCACGGACAGGATACAGCTCACGCCCTGGCATATGAATGTTGCCCATGCAACACCAGCCACGCCCATATGAAAGCTCTTTACAAACAAAATATCGACAAATACATTCGATACCGATGAAAAAGCCAGGAATATGAACGGCGTTTTCGAATCGCCAAGTGCCGAGAAAATACCAGTTGCAATATTATAGAAGAACAAAAATACAAGTCCACCGGTATACACGTCCAGATACAGCTTGGAATCTGCAAATATATCCGCCGGTGTATGAATCAGATGCAGCAACGCACCGCCCGCAAAAAGTCCGGTCAGTGTCAGGATCAGACACAGCAACGCCGAATAGATAAATGTCGTGTAGACGGTCGTCTTCATCTTCCGGTAATTCTTTGCTCCGAAAAACTGCGCCGCAATGACCGAACAACCCATGTTACAGCCAAAGGCAAACGCCATATAAATCAATGTAATCTCATAAGAATTTCCCACGGCTGCAAGTGCATTTTTGCCAACATACTTTCCTGCGACTAAGCTGTCTGCAATGTTATAAAGCTGCTGTAAAATGACACTTCCAAGTAACGGAATGCAATACCTCCACAATACACGCTCCGGTTTCCCAACTGTTAAATCCTTATTCATCGTTGCCGCACCGTATACCCGGTACGCCTCGCCTCCTTTTTATCTGTTTCTGAATCATGGCAAACCAGCTTATCCATCTACAAGGCTACATCCACAGAACAATTGTACGCAGACGCGCTCTCGCTCGGTTCAGCACGCAGCGGATACTAAATTCGCGACAAAGAACAGTCGCTCATTAAGTACCAGCGTGCTTCAACGGTCTGCTTTACAATTTGTTCTGTGTTGCAGCTCTGCCATATTTTATCAGGTTTACCATGATTTCATAAACACTTATCTTATATGCTGCTTGGCTTATCTAGTGTTCCTTATACGCGCCAAGTATCTTGATATCATTATACACTTGGATTTGTCTTAGTGTCTCGATGACAACTTCGAGCCGCTCGGTCAGGCAGTCGATCTCGATGTAGAAGTTGTACGTACCCATCGACTGTTTTGTCGGTCGGGACATGATCGAGATCAAGTTGATGCGCTTATCATAGAACCGGCGCAGGATATCGAACAGGATTCCCGGTCGATCAGTTGCAGGCATGATATACACGGGGATTCGTACTTTCTCCCGTCCATCTGTCTCTGCTGCCGATGCCTTCTCACCGCTTACAAGCTCTTCTAACAGCTTCTCCAGATCTGGATTTTCTACATCCAGCACGCCCTTGCGCAGGATGATAAAACGGGTGTGATTTCCCTTTGCATCTGTCACATCTTCTGCAAGCACCCGCGCATCGTCCGCCTGTATCACATGGTGTGGTACGATTGCGGCTGCTCCCGGTTCATCCTGTATCTTGTAATAGGATTCCATGTTGCTGCTCGTCGTCACGATCTCCACATCGTGCAGAGTATGCAGGAACTGTCTGCACTGTCCGTTCGTCTTGAACTGCACATAGATCTTTCTGATATCTTCCATCTTCTCCGCATTGGCAAGCAGTGAAAACTGCACTGCCACCTGATTTTCATCGACGATATAGACGTCCTTTTCCAGCAACAGATCGAGTGTCCGCTGTACATAGCCATCCAGCATATTTTCTACCGGAACGACTGCATACTCACACACTTCGTTCGTGCAGAGCTGTTCGAACTCATCATCAATTGTCGGACAATAAAGCGGTTCTAACGCTTCGTTGTGTGCCGCCTTGTATTTCTTGTTATATTCCTCATAGGACTTATCACAAAATGTCCCTTTCGGTCCTAATACTGCTATCATGTAGCTGTCTCCTCCTGACCGTGCATTTCAATCTGCTGATTTCTCGCCTGCTTCATCCATGCACGCATTATATCCACTCGTAATTTCCACCAGTAATTGCAAGGCTTAATAATGCGTCCATCTTCTCAACGTCCTCGCCCTCCAATACCTGTATCAGCTTTGCGGTATCTTCAACTATCTGCATGTCCTCGTCAGGTCCGATTTCCGGATCAAATTCTGCCTCACAGTACGGACAATTGATATGCTCCATCGTCTGCAGAGACAGGAATTTCTCTCCACAGCTTTCGCATTCATAATACCCACAATGGGTTGTTCCTTCCGGTACATAATACATACGCTAACTCGACTCCTTTATATCTATCTCTTTCACGAGATTCCTTATTCTGTATCCTTGGAATCTCCTGCATCCTTCAAGTTCTTTTCCCCATCCCGGTCATTTAAGTTCGTCGCCGGGAAGATATCCGCCACATCATTGATTGCGATATACGCATACGGATCAATGCTATGTACCAGATTCCGCATCTTACCGACCTGAAACCGGTTCACAATGAAATACACCAGCGTGCGGTCGGTATTTGAATAATATCCTTTGGCATCAATCGTTGTAATACCATTTTCAAATGCTTTTGAGAGTGCCTCGCACACATGCTTCGGATGTGCCGTCACGATAAATGCTGCCTTGGAACGATCAAAGCCCTCCACGAAAAAATCAATCGTTTTCGATGCCGCCGCGTAGGTCACAACCGAGTAAAGCGGCAAAATCCAGCTATCAAGCACGATTCCACAGATGATATACAAAATCACATTGTATGCCATCACAAACGAGCCAAGACTTAACCCAAGCTTCTTCGCGAACATAACGCCGATAATGTCGATGCCGTCCATCGCACCGCCAAACCGTACCGCAAGACCACTTCCACACCCGGAGATAATACCTCCGAAGATCGCACACAGAAACAGGTCACTTCCGGCAAGCGGGGATACGATCGTGACATCAACCGGTAAAATATCTGTAATTATCCATGCAACAAAGGAATAAATCAATACCGCGTAGATCGCGTAGATCGTGAATACCACGCCCTCCCGCTTCAATCCAAGTAAGAAGATTGGAATATTTAAGAGAATCAAAACCAGAGAAAGACTGATCCATTTCGGCGTGAGCTGGGATACCAGCATAGCAGTTCCTGAGATACCACTATCATACAGTTTGACCGGCGCCAGAAAGATAACAACGCCAAATGCGTTGACGATTCCCGCAACCGTCAGGAGCAAAAAGTTCTTGATACTGAGCATGCCACATACTTTTCTGATTTTTTCCATTCGCAATCCTCCTGCTATAATATGTATCGCTCCTCACATTCGTTCGGCGGCAGATCGTCGGAAACATCCTAAATCATTCACTTCGTTCATGATGTTTCCTCCTAATTTTTTAATTTTACCTACAAATTCTCGATCTGTTCCCGAAACGGGCGAAACGCAGATGGTAATGCATACGTCTCGTCCAGACTCTCCTTTGTTACCCACTTCCATTTTTTATTTGTTCCGCGACAGCGGATGTAATACGCTGT
The DNA here is from genome assembly GCA_002431865.1 of Lachnospiraceae bacterium UBA5902. GTDB lineage: Bacteria > Bacillota > Clostridia > Lachnospirales > Lachnospiraceae > Coprococcus_C. Next base: position 1,593 of record DJEI01000065.1, on the reverse strand, counting down.
CATATGCCATTCCACATGGCTGAATATATGTGTGTAGCTTGTCTGCATCAGAAGGTCAACCGGCTCTACCTTCCACTCGGACGCCTGCGTCACTGCCTCCTGCTTATCAAACTTTGCATCCACATTCGGAAATTCCCACATTCCTGCCAGAAGTCCGCCTGTGCTGCGCTTATGCAGTGCCACGGTATCCTCCGTAAGCAGGATAAATACGGTCTTTCCCACAATCTTTCGTTTCTTCTTCTCACTGCGGACGGGCAGGCTTCTCCATGCATCCTGCTTCCGCGCCTGACAGATCTCCGCCACCGGACATGCGTCACACCGTGGTGCGCCATTCGGCACACAGACTGTCGCCCCCAGCTCCATCAACGCCTGCGTCGCTGTTCCCGGGTTCTCCCGCGGATACGTTTCCTGCAGTTCCTTCGTGATGCGCTTCTTCGTTGTCTGCAGATCAATATTCGCATCATCTGCTAACAACCGGCTATACACACGCAGGACATTTCCATCCACCGCCGGTGTAGGTGCATCAAAGCAGATGGATGCGATTGCGCCTGCCGTGTAATCACCGATGCCGGATAAACTTCGGATCTGTGCATATTCCGATGGAAATACTCCTGTGTACTCCGCACAGATCGTCTGAGCCGCCTTCTGCAGGTTACGCACACGATTATAATATCCAAGTCCTTCCCAGAGCTTTAAGATCTGTTCCTCCGGTGCTTCCGCCAGATCCGGTATCGTCGGAAGTGCCGTAAGGAAACGCCGGTAATATTCCTTGACCGCCTCCACACGTGTCTGCTGCAACATGATCTCTGACAGCCACACATGATACGGCTCCCTGTCCTGTCTCCACGGAAGTTCGCGTTTATGTGCTTCATACCACGGAATGAGTGCCTCAAACATGGCATGTAACACCTGTTCCTCTGTCCTCATTAGAAGTCAAGCTTGATGAAACTGTCATCGTCCCGATTCGCAAGCTTACGTCCTTCCATTGTCTTGATCGCCAGCTCGATCTGCTCGATCATCGAATCCGTGATATTCGTTTTCTCCCCGTAATTCAAGTAATTCAGGATCGTCAACATCTCGGATTCACTGTCTGTAAAATAACCGGTGCCTTCCTGCTGCATATCGCCCACATTCTTGACGAGCTCCAGCATCTTGTTTGGCAGCGTTCTGTAATCCCATGGTTTTGATTCGATATCACCTAACATTGTCTTATTCCTTTCCATTCCAACAATATGTACAAAGCTTCTCCGGCTCGATTCCAACAGCCTCAAGCATATCATCCAGTCGGTGGAACCGAAGCGATGTAAATTTCAGCTTCTCGCAGATCTTATCTACCATCTTCTGGTATTTCTCAGACGTGTAATCTGCATACTCCTGCAATACTTCATCCGTGACATCGCCGCCCTCTAACTCTGCAATAACGGTTCTTGTGATCAGCTCCATCTCAGAGTTTGAACGGGAGAAGTTCAGATATTTACATCCATATACAAGTGGTGGACACGCCGGACGAATATGCACTTCCTTCGCGCCACTCTCAAATAAATATTCTGTCGTCTCACGAAGCTGTGTACCACGCACGATCGAATCGTCGAT
>DJEI01000009.1 GCA_002431865.1 Lachnospiraceae bacterium UBA5902 | reverse complement strand
AAGGTACAGAAAGAAAAGACCGATGAGGTCTTTTTTTTGTATTATATATGTGTATATGTGACAGAGGGACACTCCTTGTGACAAAAGAAGCGTCCCCGAAGGAGAACTATGGAACGGCAGCATCAGATACATACAATTTCACCAGTGTATAATGAACATTCTCGTATTTTGATATTGGGGAGTTTCCCTTCAGTCAAATCGAGAGAGGCAGGATTTTTCTATGGACATCCGCAGAATCGTTTTTGGAATGTACTGGCAAATGTATTTCAGACAGAGGTGCCTGGCACGATAGAGGAGAAAAAAACATTTTTATTGGAACATAAAATTGCAGTGTGGGATGTGATTGGACAATGTGAGATTACAGGTTCTTCCGATAGCTCAATTCGGAATGTCGTTCCGAATCCAATTTCAAAAATCTTAGAAAACACAAAGATAGAACAGATCTTTGTGAACGGGAAAAAGGCAGAGCAGTTATATCAGCGGTATATTTATCCGCGGACAAAAAGAAATGCCATCTGTCTGCCTTCTACCAGTCCGGCAAATGCAAGCTGGAATCTGGAGAAGCTGACAGAGGCATGGAAGATTGTTTTAGGATGAGGTAAAGGTTTTGATCATAATTTTAATCAATAGGAATGCCGCATCAGAGATGGAATCACTTGTCTCGTGTGGCAATTTCTTTTTTGTCTGAATGATCATACGTATATCTTTTAATTTCAATGTAAGAAAATCATCGACGGTCTCAATACCAGCTGCATCCAAGATCTGAAAAACAGCTTCTACGATTTCTTTACGCTTTTCTCTTGGAATTAACGCGATCCATTCCCGGATTGCCTGATTTGCGAGCAGGCTTTGATTGGCGGGTGTAACAGCGTGTACAAAATGATTTCCGAGCACTTCCCAGGACATGGCGTCATGCTGCTTTAATCCCCTGTTTTCACTTTTAATAACAATATACTCTTCCTGATGTTCAAATAACCGTCCAACCACAGAGGATTCTGGGACAATCGTTGTAATAACAGGCAATAGATTCTGGTATGCTGCACTTGCCACAACGTCTTTTGAAAATCCGGGTCCATCGTTGTTGTAGATAGCGATAATTTGATTACGCAGACATTTTTCGCAATACATTCCAGCATAGATAGCGAAATTTCCGCCTTTAGAATGTCCGCCCAGACGAAGCGGAGTATCCAGATTTCCAAGGGCATTTAAATAAGCCAGTGCTTTTTCCTGTCCCGGCGTCTGCTTTAGATAAAGCATATTAAAATCCTCATGCCAGCCGACAAGCGTTGCGTCTGTTCCTGAAAATGCAATATAGGTGCTGTTGTCCGGTAATTTGATCGTGATAGCAGAAAATTGTGACTGCTCCTGCTCATTGATATCATTTACATAGCGGGATAATTGTACATTTTTAAAACGTACACTTTTCGCCATTTCTTTAAATACCAGAATCGCATTTTTGGTCATGGAGACATGATCGAGTAATTCCTGTTCATTATTCTGCTTGAAAAACAGTTTGGCTGCGTCGAGCAGAGAAATCGTCGGTTCTGAGTCCCCGGAAACAATATTATTCAGTTCTACATAGACTAACAGCGACAGAATCAGGTTGTCGATTAGATTAAAGGAATCCTGTGCAAAAGTTAAGTCTCCACGCCATTTTATATAATCAATGATATTACTCATGAAATACCCCCTTTAATGGCTTCTTTCATAAAATAAATTAGAGATATTGTACCATATATGGACAGAAATTATAGAGATAAATAAAAATTTATTAGAAAATTGATTAAATTTATGCGTGGGAGTTTTTTTGTACACATAAAAGGGTAAGATGAGTACAACAAAGCGGGATCGATGAGATTTGACGGAAAGAAAGGACGCGTATGAAAATGAGACAATATGTAAACAGTAATAAAATTATAGAAGGTATCTATGTGTGTAGTGCGGTAATTGGCGGAATAATCGTTGCGTCCATGCCATTATTGGGAGCGATGTTATTAGTTATCGCATTTTCAGCAGGACGCTTTATAAAGCGGGCAAACATGAAGAATAAACATGTGGGTGATCCGTCGATAAATAAGGTGACTACCTGTAAGATACATGTAAAGACAGCCGCATAGAGAACTGGCTGCGATTAGACAGATTCAAATTCGGGCAGAATTAAGGACAGAAGGTTGGAATAGCAATTGATTTTTGGCAAGAAATTAGCTATGATAACAGTAGGTCTGTTCCATAGGGACAATATAATATATGCACACAAGGAGAGGATGGAATTATGGGAAATTATGTAATTAGCTGTTGTTCAACAGCCGATCTTTCGAAAGAGCATTTTGATGTGATAGATGTAAAATATATATGTTTCCACTTTGAACTGGATGGAAAGCAGTATGAGGATAATCTGGGTGTCAGCATTCCGTTTGATGAGTTTTATTCCCGCATGGCAAATGGAGCAGAGACAAGGACATCTCAGGTGAATGCAGAGGAGTTTGAAGAATATTTCCGGTCATTCTTAGAGCAGGGGTTAGATATCCTGCATGTGAGCCTGTCATCTGGAATCAGTGGTGTTATTAATTCTGCCAATATCGCGAAAGAGACGCTGCAGGAGGAGTTTCCAAATCGTAAGATCTATGTCGTTGATTCTCTGGCGGCATCTTCAGGATATGGCTTGCTGATGGATAAGTTGTCGGAGCTTCGGGCACAGGGAAAGACGATTGATGAGGTTCGTGATTTTGCAGAGGAACATAAGCTGAATCTGAATCATTGGTTTTTCACTTCCGATCTGACATTCTTCATTAAGGGCGGCAGAGTGACAAAGACGGCAGGATTTATTGGTTCGGTGTTGAACATCTGCCCACTTTTGAATGTGGACTATGAGGGAAAACTGATTCCACGATATAAGATCCGTACAAAGAAAAAGGCGATTCAGGCAATTGTTGACCGGATGGAGGAATGCGCGGAGGACGGATTGGATTATTCCGGCAAATGTTATATTTCCCAGTCTGCCTGTTACGACGATGCACGGGCAGTTGCGGATTTGATTGAAGCGAAGTTCCCGAAGTTAAATGGTAAAGTAGAGATTAATTACATTGGTACAACAATCGGCAGTCATACAGGACCAGGTACGGTAGCGTTATTCTTCTGGGGCAAGAAGCGTGTGGACTAGAGCGGAGCGCATATGGAAGAACAGATATATAAGATAATTCGGATTGATGAGGAAGATTTTGGCTGCGAGGGCAGACCGGAAGGACAGGAACCGATGGTGCGCGTTGTATTGGAGGCGGATACTGGAGAGACGACGACCGTGATGATGGAAGATGCCTTGATGTATACACGTAAACTGGATGTCGGTGGACAGGCGGTCGTGGGTGCAGATGGTCTGCTGTATGCACCGGATACAGTTATGTCAATGGAAGAAGTGCTCGAAGTGCCGGTTGATTTTGAAAAACAGGCGGCATGGATGGAGAATTACTGGGATGCGGTAGATGAATTAGAGGATATGGAGTAGTACAAGTGATGGCAAAATCGGAAAATCAAAAACTGAAATTGTTATACATTCGGAAATTTCTGTTAGAACAGACGGATAAAGACCATCGTGTGACTACAGCACAGATTATCGATGAATTGACGAAACACGAGATCAAGGCAGAACGAAAGAGTATTTACGATGATATTGAGTGTCTCCGATCGTTTGGAATGGATATCAAACGGGTGCAGAAGGATCGTACATACAGTTATTATGTTGCTAACCGTCCATTTGAACTGCCAGAATTAAAGCTTCTGGTGGATTCTGTGCAATCAGCGAAATTTATCACAAAGAAAAAGACGAATGAACTGATAAAAAAGATTGAAAAACTCGCGGGAAAGTTCGAGGCATCACAGTTGCAGCGACAGGTTTTTGTCGCAGGACGTGTAAAAACGATGAATGACAGTATCTATCGAAATGTAGATCACCTGCATGCTGCAATCTCAGAAAATTCACAGATTGAGTTCCATTATTTTCAGTGGAATGTGAAGAAGGAGGCCGAGCTTCGTAAGGGTGGTGCGTTTTATAAGGTAAGCCCTTGGGCGCTCACTTGCAGTGATGGAAATTATTATCTGGTTGCGTATGATGAGCAGGAGGAGAAAATCAAGCATTTCCGGGTGGATAAGATGCTTGATATTCAGATGACAGAAGAAAAGCGACTTGGCAGGGAAGTCTTTAATGAGTTTGACACGGCTGTCTATGATAAGAAGATGTTTGGCATGTTTGGAGGAACGGAAGAAAGTGTCAAGCTGTTATGTGATAATGAATTGGCGAATGTGATTCTGGACCGGTTTGGCAGGGATGTAAATCTGATTCCGAAGGGTGAAAGGCAGTTCACGGTAAATGTGGATGTTGCAGTCAGTCGGCAGTTTGTATTCTGGGTAATGGGACTTGGCGACGGTGCTAAAATCGTAGCCCCGGAGTCGGTCGTCTCGCTTGTACAGGCAGAAATTGAGCGGTTGCAATTACAATATAAGAAAGAATGAACCGGGGATTTGGACGAAGGAAGACAGGAGCGCATCAAAATGGTGTGCTCTTTTTGCTATGGCGATGAGAAAAATGCATGTATTTATGCGGTGTATTTGACGACCGCTAATCAGAGCAAGATGCACAAAGTGCATCTTGTCTCTGTTTACTGTGAAAAACTGACAAATTTATGATCTGTATATTGTAAATATGACGAAAATGTGGTTTTATAGGACATAGGAGAACTAGAGACTATTTAAATAAGAAGGGAAATTTTATTATGCCAGTTTTTGATTTTTCAAGCTCGTCAAGCTCATCGAAGGAGCAGGCGAAGCCTGTCTGTACATATACATCGTTTCTTTCTGATGCAAAAGAAAAAACACCAGAAGAGCCAATTTTAGTGCTGGATAACTCGAGCCGGCAATGGGCGCATCATGCGTCGGGAATGTTTGCAAATCAGAGCAAGCGTACGGCATTTGAATTTAAGGATACGGACGGAACATGGTCAGCAGATATTCTGCGTGTGGATGCGCGATTTATCAGTCTGATCAAATGGCTTGGTGATAACCGGATTCCAATCCGTCTGTCCGGACAGAATATGGAGGATGGCTATGCCGTCTATAAGATCCGGGAGACTGCATATGGCGGTGCAACAAAGTTGTCTGCGGAGGATGGATTCCTTCAGTTTATGATTGAACGGCTGCTTGCCAGTGATGCGGCAGAGGAAGTCGAGGAGGACGAGGACGCCGATGAAGTCGGTGATGAGATGAAGCTCACAAGTCTGCAGAGTATTTCCGATTTCATGATGTGTGCAGGCAAGACGATGCCAGATAATATTCGTCTCTGGGCACGGAGAAATCTTGCAGTTGCACGTTCCAGCGAGGTGTCACAGGAGGAACGCAGACATGCACAGCGTGCACTTTCCATCATGTTGAACGTACAGTGGAAGAGCAATTACTTCGAGGCAATCGATCCGGTATGGGCGAGAAAAATCTTAGATGAAGAACTGTACGGACTAGAGCGTGTAAAGCAGAGAATCATGGAGACAATCATCCAGATCAACCGCACACATACATTACCAGCGTATGGACTGCTTCTCGTAGGACCAGCAGGTACGGGTAAATCGCAGATTGCGTATGCAGTGGCAAGAATCCTGAAGCTGCCTTGGACGACGCTCGACATGAGTTCTATCAAAGATCCGGAGCAGTTGACCGGAAGTTCCAGAATCTATGCGAATGCCAAGCCGGGAATTATCATGGAAGCGTTCTCGAATGCAGGTGAATCGAATCTGGTGTTTATCATCAATGAGTTGGATAAGGCAGCGTCTGGCAAGGGAAATGGAAACCCGGCGGATGTGCTGCTGACATTGTTGGACAACCTTGGATTTACGGATAACTATATGGAATGTATGGTGCCGACAACGGGTGTTTATCCAATCGCAACAGCAAATAACAAGGCAGATATCAGTGCACCGATTATGTCGAGATTTGCAGTGATTGATATTCCAGATTATACATTTGAAGAAAAGAAGATTATATTTACGAAATTTGCGATGCCGAAGGTGTTGAAGAGGATTGGCTTACGAGAGGAAGAGTGTGTCGTGACAGAGGAGGGCTTAGATGCAGTGATTCACCAGTTTGAGAACACGACGGGGATTCGTGATATCGAGCAGGCGGCGGAGCATCTGGCAGCGAACGCATTGTATCAGATTGAGGTGGAGCATGCAGAGCATGTTGTATTTGATGCTACACAGGTCGAGGCATTGTTTGCATAATGGGAATAGAGAGAAACAGGGAGTTTAATATGTGTGAAAAGTTGGAGTTCAATGAAAAGTACAAAGCATTTACAGAAGTATTGCACCGGGAGGTTCAGACCTTCGAGCAGTGTGAGAAAAATGTGGCGCAGGCACTGGCAATTGTTGCAGAGGATATGAAGCTTGGTAAAATGAAGTATGAGCTGGATGCGCCGGTATCCAAGATCCGCCCACATGGGGAACATCGGGTTGGAACGTTGTTTGATAACCAAAAGAATGCATACGGAAAAGCAAAGCACAAGGTTTTTACTTTGTTGGATGGCGGAACGATGATGTTATCAATCTATCCGCGTGAAGACGTGGAATTTACGAAAGAAGAATTGGAGACACAGCAGCTTTTATTGCAGGAAATTTATTTTCAGTTCATTCGAATCATCATGCAGGGCTTACTGCACGGTGTATTGCAGACGGATATGGCAACCGGGGTTGCAAATCAGGAAGCATTTATGCAGTTTATTGGGAAGCAGTTGGCAACAGGGCAGATACAGACCTATACGGTATTTTTCTTCAATGTGCATAATTTTAAATATGTAAATAAGATATTCCCATATGAAGAGGGCGATGTTGTATTGCGCAATTATGCTGGGATGGTAGATAAGCTGTTGCTGGAGGATGAGATTGTTGCACGTCTGGGGGGCGACAACTTCGTTGCATTGGTAAAAAATGAACGAAGCGAGATTATTTTATCAAAACTTCAGAATCTCCGGCTGTATCATCGGACAGAGGTAAAAGAAAAAGAATTTATATTTGGTGCGACGATCGGTGTCAGCAAGCTGGAAGATATCCGGGCACCGCGTGACGTTATGGCGCGGGCGAGTATTGCGTATCAGGCAGCAAGACAGCGCGGCAGTGGTACGGTTGCATATTATTCGACTGAAATTCGCAATAAACTGATGGAGACGCAGAGCATTATTTCAGGCTTTCTTTCTGCGCTGGAGGCACATGAGTTTGTAGTTTATTATCAGCCGAAGGTGGATGTCAATACAAACAAGATCTGTGGCGCAGAGGCGCTGGTGCGTTGGATGCACGATGGGGAACTGATTCCGCCGATGCGGTTCATTCCGCAATTGGAGCGTGAAGGAAGCGTGTGCAAGCTTGATTATTATGTGCTGGAGGAGACCTGCCGGTTTATCCGCAAGAGACTGGATGAGGAAAAGACGGTTCCATGCATCTCCGTGAATTTCTCAAGAAAGCATCTGGAGGAAGATTATCTGGTGAAGAAGATCGTGAACACGATTGACAAGTATGAGATCGACCACCGTTATATCGAGATTGAGCTGACGGAGAGTGAGGATTTCCAGAATTACGAGATTATGTCGGAAATCGTAAATGGACTCCGGCTTGAAGACATAGCCACATCCATTGATGATTTTGGAACAGGATATTCATCTTTGAATATGATCAAGAAAGTGGATTTGAATGTCATTAAGATTGATAAGTCATTTATTCCGCTGGAGACAGAGTATCCGGGTAAGGAAACGGATATGGTGATGTTTGTCAGTATTGTGGATCTGGTGCGTAAGCTCGGCAAGAAGACAATCGCGGAAGGTGTAGAAACCAAGGAACAGTTGGAGTATTTGAGAGAGGTTGGCTGTGACATTGTACAAGGATATGTGTTTGACAGGCCGATGCCGGAGAAGGAGTTTGAAGTGCGATTGGAACAGGGATATAAGGATGGGAGTAATGTATGAGCAGTGAAGAAAAACGATATGCACTATTGATTGATTCCGATAATGTATCAGCGAAATATATTGATACGATCTTTGATGAACTGGCAGATCGGGGCATGGTGACGGTACGAAGAATTTACGGAGACTGGGCGCGGAGTGTCAACGGCTGGAATCGTGCAACCTTGCTTCGGAATTCCATCGTTCCAATTCAGCAATTTGCGTATACACAGGGAAAGAATGCAACGGATTCGGCGATGATCATTGATGCGATGGATCTGCTCTACACCGGAAATCTGGATGGATTCTGTCTGGTATCGAGTGACAGTGATTTTACCCGTCTGGCAGAGCGTCTGCGTGAGGCGGGCAAGGAAGTTGTCGGCATGGGTGAGAACAAGACACCGGAAGCATTTGTCAAGGCGTGTACAAGCTTTAAGATGCTTGATGCACTTATCCGTGAGGACATCTCCCAGATGGCAGATGAAAAAAATGTTGCGAAAGCACCGGTCGAGAAGATTGAAAACAGCTCGAATATTACAAGCATTAAGTCCATTCAGAAAGTAATCTACGATATCATTGATGGCAATGCGGACAATAACAAACTGACGCATGTCGGCGAGATTGGAAGCAAGCTGCAGGCACGTTTCTCTGATTTTGATGTGCGGAATTATGGGTATTCGAAGCTTACAACATTTATAAATGAGGCGTTCGGGAACTTCGAGGTTATTTCTCAGAATCGTCAGAATTATGTGAAGATTATTGATGATGTTGTGCCAAAGAAGGATATTGAGGAGCAGATCATTCAGATATTAACAAAGGTTCCGCAAAAAACTGCAAATATGGGCCTTTTAAATAGTACATTAAAAATCGAAAATCGAAATTTCAGTATCAAGAAATATGGCTATAGCAAATTCTCTAATTTCCTAAGAAGCTTTGGCTGCTTTAAGATTGAGGGAGATAAGGTGACGCTGCAGTAGGCTGTTATATGCATGGAAGCAGGCATGATTGATACAAAGAAAAACAGAGGTACGCATAAGGAGAAAGAGATGGGAAAGTCTGGAATGAACGAAATCGAGGAAGATATAACAAAAGAGGCTGAAATGGATGAGATTAAAGTGCGGGAACAGGACAGGAAAAGCAAACACAAAGGGAATAAGGATAAAGGTGTAAAAAGTTCGACACGCGATGTAATAAAGTTATTGAAATGGTTTGTTATTCTTGCAGTCGTTGTCATTCTGGTCGTCGTTGGATATAAGCTTGCAAGGCAGCTTGGCTGGTTCGGGTTGAAACCGAAGGTAGAGACGACGATCCTTACAAGCAGTCAGCTGGAGCAGGTATTGCAGATTGATGATCTGTCCGTCTGCGCGATCACCTACAATGGCGTGGCGGAGGTGCCGCAGAAGATGCATCCGAATAAAGTGGCATATTATGTTTCTTATGAAGCTGTTGCAAAGGCCAGTCTGAACATGGAAGATATAAAGGTTCAGATTGACGATAACGTTGGTGAAGGACAGCCGAAGAAGATTATTGTGACACTGCCGCAGTTGCAGGTAAAGCAGATTGATGTCGATATGGCTTCGCTAGACTATATGTTTGTAAAAAAGAGCGCGAACACAGCGGATGTATCCGAGGAAGCGTATGCGGCATGTATCGCGGATGCGGGTTCTGAATGCCGGGGAAACGAAGTATTCTTACAGATGGCGAAAGAAAATTGCGAGAATACGGTCAAGGCATTGCTCATGCCAATTATCGAGAATCAGGATGAGACGTATGAACTGGTGATTCAGTAAGTGACGAAGGAGGAAAAGTTTGAAACAAAG